>JAICGT010000080.1 GCA_025922995.1 Fimbriimonadales bacterium | reverse complement strand
TTGCGCCTGCGGCGGCGTCTTCGGCGCATGAGACGGCATAACCGTCTAGCGCGGAGTTCGTGAAGCGCGGGTTCGGCTCAACGGCAATGACGTCGGCACTTAGGACCCTGCCGTGCGCATGCTCTGCCGCGAGATTTTCGCGAAGGCCAGTCGGACTCACTTCGTCCAAAATTCGCAGCCGCGCCTCGTCGTAGGAAATCACGTTCGCACGATTGCCGTGTCGGCAGGCGAAACGCTCGCTGTGGCACGCAATAGACCGGGGCTTAGCGTGAACGGTTCACTGCGCATGACCGCCAGGCCGGATTCGGCAGACGCCACCAGCGCGAAATCGGCACGAGGCATGCTCGCGGACCAAGCGAGCCTAACGCTCTCCTTGGCGACGTCGAGTTTGGCGACACCGTTTGCAAACGCCATCGGGACCATCGTCTGAAAACCGAGGAGTTCGAGCCTCACGCCTGGAAGCCGCTTCTTCCCCATCGCCTTGAGTTCGATGCCGACGCCGCGCGTTGCCACGTCTGCTTTCACGTTCATCGTCCATTCCATCCACTCGTTTCGGCCCGTGAGTTCGACACCGCCCGGAGCCGACTGTTTGATCTTCGACCAGAGCGGCACGACGCTGCCGCCGGGCAAAACAATTTGCGCAAGTGCCGGCACAATGCCGATCTCGGTTCCGGAAACGGTCGAAAGCAGGGCTGGGGAGTAGTCCAGGTCGGTCTCATGTGCCGTTAGTCGCAAAGAGCGGCTGCTGACCGAGAACCATCTGCGGCCGGTTGCCACGGCAGAAGTCGGATTGACCGCCGGCGGCTTCGGCAAGTGGCGCAGCGTCGAGCCCGTAGCGCGGATCGTGCCTTGCGAATACTCGACCTCCACGGTGAACGGGGCGAGCGCCATGCGCTGTTTGATCACGGGCCAACTCAGCCGGTGCGACCCACCGACGTCGATGGCGGCGATGGGCACGTCGTGCCTGTGCTCGTCGACCAATTCGTGCTGGGTGCTGACCAGCCGTGCCACCGCCGAGCCGACGACTTTCGAGCCTGTGTTTCGCACCTCGCACAGGATTTCGAAAGGATCGCCCGTTTTTCGAAATCCCGCCGTGGAACGCACGTTTTCGATCTGGAGTCGCTCCCCGACCGGAGTGAGCAGCACTTTCGCGATTCCGACCTTGTCACCCGGCTTTGCGGTGAGCTGAACGCGCACCTTATCTTCGGTTGGGATAACCTCTCCGAGATGATCGGGATGCAGCAGCGAGCCTGGGCTGATGACGGCGATGTCGCAGTCGCCGCGCATGGCGCGCTCGATTTCCACGACGTAGGCTGCGCCGGGTTTGACGGGTATCGGGTCGCTGCAAATGGCGGCGCTTCGGCTGCCGGCGCGAAGCATCACAAAACGCTTCGTTTCGGTTTTGATCAGCGTCACTCCGGAAGGCGTCGCCTCCCATTCACTAAGGCCGGCTTCGAAAGAGCCGTTGGGAATCAGGTTTTGCATCGACACGTCTTCTTTATTGTGACGCCAAGCCGGGAGAGTTTCGTTTGAACACGATCAATGACTTGGATCGCCAACTTGTCGAGCTTCGGCGACTGAAATTCGATAAGCGCGAATGTCCGGCGTGCCGTGGGCTTATGGAAACGCCCGTTCCACTCAAGCCGTCGGTGTGCCCCGTATGTCGCTCCGGAAAACTGTTGAAGCGCAAGACCGACGAACGCTGGTGTCCGATTTGCCGGTCCGGCGCTCTAAAAAGTCTGGAGAACACGTCCCCGATAAAGATATGCCCCCAATGCGGCACCGGCAGTTTGCGCCCTACAGGAATCTTGAAGCGCTGGCTGGAGTGTAAAGACTGCGGCGCAGAGTTCTCCAAGCGAAAAAACATCCTTGCTCTCGAAGCAGTGGGCAAACAACCGCGGACCGAGGTCGCCGAGGGGACTGAAGGCGATTCGGACACGTTCTGGCTGCCTCTGAGCGGCAGGTCGGCGACCATAGTTTATTGCGAGACCTGCACGGCTCACTGGGACGAGGGCGAGGATGGAGCGATTGCGCTTTTCAGGTGGCGAGAGGACCCGTTCGACGTTGCCAAGAAGTACCAATCCCTGAGCAAGCTGGAATGGGCACGCGTCGGTCTCCGGCTCAAGCCCGACGCCGGCAATCTTGTCTGTTCTAAATGCGATGCGGACTTCCTGCAGGAAGGCGACGAGGTGATACCGCTGCACGCTCTGCGCGATCCCTATGAGTTCATGGCGGACTACAAGGGCCGCAAGCTGCAGTTTGAATCGCTGCGCTACCTGGGAGTGTACAAGACCAGCGGCAAAGACGGCCCCGTTTGTGCCGAATGCCGCACAGAGTTCGACGCCGAAGGCGATTACCTACGGTTGCGCGGCACCAGCCATGCCGCGCTGACGACGCACATCGATGAGGCGCGGCCGTTGGAAGACTGGCATCGCCTCGCACGCGGGCTCCCGGCGATCGACGAAGAATCCGAATGGCTTCGGCAATTCGACACCGAGGTTCGCAAGGCGCTGCTAAGCGGTGAAATCCCCTGGGCTGACCGCAAGAAGCCCGAGTTACTGTGGCGATCCGATGCAGAACTCGAAGACCCACCGTCGCGAGGGCGAATTGTGTTGCTCAGAGACCGAATCGAATTCGAATCTCGCCGGAACAAGCTATCGGCGCCGGTCGACACCGTGCGCTCGGTCTCTGCCGAAGGTGACCTTGTGACCATTCGTATGGTCGGCGAGCCCGAGCCCCTGGTCTTTCGGATCGATCCGGAAACCGTGGCGGTGGATTTGGAGAGCGGACAACGCAAAGCCATGCTGACTGCCGCAGACTTTGCAGAGTCGCTGTCGGCATTGGCGAACGCTAGCGCTTGATTCGTCGGATAAACTGGCTCTATGGCCGCTACGACTGTACCGACATGCGACGTCCGCTGGGACCTTTCCGACCTCTTCGACAGCACCGACGACCCTAGGATCGAGGCGACTCTCGCGAGCGCATCGTCCCGAGCGGATGCCTTTGCCGCCAAGTATCGCGATCGGATGGGCAGCGCGGGCGCGGGCATGCTGAAGTCGGCGATTTTGGAACTCGAATCGCTCGTAAGCGACCTGTCCAAGCCGATCCAATACGCAAACCTACGGTTCGCTGCAGACACGGGCGATCCTAAGCTCGGGGCGTTCCTGCAGAAGATGATGGAAGCCGCCAGCGAGATCCAGGTGAAGCTGCTGTTCTTCGAACTCGAGTTGCAGCAGGCAGACGCCGCACACATCGATAGGGTCATGCAGGACGAATCGCTCGCGAACTATCGGCATTGGATGGAAACCGTCCGAGCCGCCTCGCCCTACCGACTTAGCGAGGTCGAGGAAGTTGTTCTGGAGAAGACCGCCAACACCGGAAGTCGCGCTTGGGTGAGGCTTTTCGAAGAAGTGACATCGAACCATGTGTTCGAGTTGAAAAAAGAAGACGGTTCAACCAAAGAAGTGTCGCAAGAGGAAGTTCTTACTCTGCTGCGAGATCCGGACCGTGCCACGCGGCAGCGGGCTGCGGATGCGCTCTCCGAGGGACTTGCGGAGATGGAGCGTGTGCTTGTTTTCACCTACAACAACCTGTTGCAGGATAAGAAGGTCGAGGACGAGTTGCGGGGCTATCAGTATCCGGAGCAAAGCCGACACCTCGCCAACGAATTGGATAAGGAAACGGTCGATCTCGTGATGCAAATGTGCGCCGACAACGTGAATCTGGTGTCGCGGTTCTACATGGTGAAGCGCGACATACTCGGCCTCGATAAGCTGACGCATATCGACCGGTACGCGCCGTTGTTCGACACGCGGGCAACGGTGCCTTATGATCAGGGCAAGAAAATCGTTCTGGACGCTTTCGGCAAATTCTCGACGGAAGTCGCCGACAAAGCAAAGGAGTTTTTTGACGGCAACTGGATCGATGCCGAACCGCGCAAGGGCAAGGGCGGCGGCGCGTTCTGCAGCTACAACACGCCGGACCTGCACCCGTACGTTTTTATGACCTACATGAACCGGATGGACGACGTGATGACGCTCGCCCACGAGTTAGGGCATGGCGTTCACGGCAGTTTCAGCCGAGCCCAAACGCAGTTCAATTTCAACGGTACGCTTCCGCTCGCCGAATTAGCGAGCATTTTTGGTGAGATGTTGGTGTTCGAGGACCTGGTCACCCGTGCCGACAATCGCGATAGGCTCGCACTATATGCGGAGAAAATCGAGGGCATTTTCGCCTCGGTGTTCCGACAGGCCTCGATGTTCCGCTTCGAACGGGCGTGTCACGAAAAGCGTCGCGCCGAGGGTGAGTTGACGCCGGAAGAGTTCGGCGAGTTGTGGCAGAAGCACTTGGGCCACATGTTCGGTGACTCGATCGAGCTCGGCGACCAGCACTCCCGCTGGTGGAGTTACGTCGGTCATTTCATTTTTGCGCCGTTTTACGTTTATGCGTATTCTTTCGGCGAACTCCTCGTACTTTCGTTATATGAGGCTGCCAAGAAGGAGGGGCCAGAATTCGCGACGAAGTATACTGACCTCCTCAAGTTAGGCGGAGCGAGATCCCCTAAAGACTTGATGGCGACCGTCGGAGTCGACTTGAACAGGCGAGAGTTCTGGCAGGGAGGTTTCGACGTAATAGAGAAAATGGTATCCACATTTGAAGAGTTGTGGAAGAAGGAGAATAATTCATGAGATTCGTTTTGCCGACTCTAGCGCTTATCGCAATCGCAGCTTGCGGAACCCAAGAAAACACCAGTAACGTGACGACGATCGAGCCCACGGAGGTCACTTTAGGTTTCATGGACGTCCTGCCCATTTTCGAGGCAAAGTGTGTGGCCTGCCACGGTTCGAACGACCCGAAAGAGGGCCTGGCACTAAACACGCACGCAGCTGTGATCCAGGGTGGTGAGCATGGCGCGGTCGTCGTTCCGGGCGATCCCTCGGGCAGTCGGCTCGTTCAGTTTATCGACGGCACGAAGTCGCCACGAATGCCTTTCAAGCAGAAACCGCTTTCGCAAGAAGAAATCGACAAGATTTCGAAGTGGATCGAGCAGGGCGCCAAGGAATAGCGATGAAGCTCGCGGTTGCTTTTGGCGTTTTGGCATCGGCATTCGCAACAGCGCTCGTGGCTCCCGAACCGCCACTAACCTATAGGGACGTAAAACCAATCTTTGACAAGCGGTGCTTGTCCTGCCATGGCGCCGATTACCCGGGAGGCAACCTCCGGGTCGATTCCTATGCCGGGATCATGAAAGGCGGCAAACACGGAAAGGCTGTGATCGCCGGCAAGAGCCCCGAGAGCCGTATGATGAAGATGCTGAAGGGCACGATCCAGCCCCGCATGCCGATGGACACACCCGCCTTACCGAGGGCAGAAATGGAGAAGATTTCCAATTGGATCGCGCAGGGCGCCAATAAGTAGCGTCATCGCCCAACGGGCAAGTCTGACCGAACCAATTTGAACGCTTATCCCGCCTACAGATTGGAGAGGAAATCCATAACTTGAAATTCAACGTTGCATTGCCATGCCTTGCCTTGCTCGCCGCCTGCTACACAGCTGATGCGCAAGAAGTCCGACGACCGTTTCGGAGCGAGACCTTCAGCGCTATCAGAGAGGATACTTCGCGCTATTCACCGCAGATCGACACGCGGTTTGTCCCCCAGCCGGAACGGCCCGAAAACCCTTGGGAATTCACCGAGAGAAAGGATCCTCCGAACAACCTGAGGGCAGGAGAAACGCGCAACGTGGTCCGAGGAATCGTCGGTCCCAACTGGCCCGCGATCAGTGCTACCGGATGGACGCCGCCGGACTGCGACCTCGCTGTTGGCCCGAACCAGATCGTGGCGACAGTCAATTCGAGCATTGCCTTCTTTAACAGAGACGGCACCCCGATCTTCCAACAAACCGCCCAGAATTTCTTTTCGGGACTCGGCGCGGGCACATTCCAGTTTGATCCGAAATGCTTCTACGACCGCAATCACCAGCGGTTCGTTTTAGTGTTTTTGGAAAGGCAGACGTCCCCACAGGTAAGCAAACTTCTTGTCGCCATTTCGGATGACAACAACCCGACCGGTGTTTGGTTTAAGTACCGGATTGAAGCACGCATCACCATCGGGTCAACAAACTACTGGTTAGACTATCCCGGCTTCGGATACAACAAAGACGCCGTCGTTGTGAGCGGCAATATGTTTTCCTTCGGCAGCGGCTTCGCCGGCGTGCAATTTATCGTTATGCCGATCGCCCCGATGCTA
>JAICGT010000079.1 GCA_025922995.1 Fimbriimonadales bacterium | reverse complement strand
GCCGGCAGACTTCAGCAATACTTCCCTTGCTCCGGCGTCGAACACCGTTATTCGCGTTTTTTCGAACGCTTTCATGCCTTTTCTGACGCCCGCACCGATAAGTGAGGCGGTCAACTTGAAGGGATCGATTTGCGCCGCGTTTACGCAAGCCAGTCCGAGTGGAGCCGAGACATCGAATTGCTTTATCAACTCCTTATCCTGCAGAATCTCGACCTTAAAGCCGTGCTTGTTTCTGAGTTCGCATTCGGCTTCGAATGTTTTCGCGTGTTCAGGTTTTGTCGAAATCCGCACGCAGGACTTGTCATCGTAGTCGCAAGGATCTTCGATCTCCTCTACCAAGCGTTTTAGCGAGGAAACGGCTTCGTAGCAAAGTTCATAGCAGCGCAATGCGCGCTTTTCGCCGAATTGTTTGACAAGCTTCGAAAGCAACTCATCGAACTCGTAACTGATCAGGGCGGTACTTGCGCAGGTACTGCCGGTTCCGAATCTGTGCTTGTCGATTAATACGGTGGAGATACCGGCGCTAACAAGACGGTATGCGACCAGAGCGCCGGTTATTCCACCTCCGATCACGACGACGTCGGACTTGATGTCCGCGTCGATTGCGGGATATGTTACTTGGCCCTTGTGACGAGTCGGCCAGAAAACGCGCCCCGAGTGAAGTTGCGTATCGCTAGAGCTTAGAATCTGCCTCAATAGTAGGCAGTTTACACGTGATTCGGGGTACCGTCCCTACTATGGCAGCGCCGTATCGAGGAGCAAAGGGGCACGTTTGGATGTGGTTGCTTCTGGTCTTCGGTGCCATCGGTTTTTCCATATTCCTTGGTTTTCAGTTTCCGAAAGACATCGGGTGGATCGCCGTGCCCATTTTTGGCGGGCCGACTCTGGCGGCGATCATCGCTTGCGCGATTATTCAGTCGAGAATCGACAAGAATCGCAGGACGAGAATGCTGGACCTTTTGCGGTCGATGGGTATCGAGGCTTCGATGGCAGACAATAAAGAAGCTGCGGCCGCTTTTTTCACACCACTCGGGCATCTCGAATCTGTTGCGCTACTGCGCGACGGCGCCACGAATTTGCGATGGTTTGCACACGGCTCAATCGGGGGACAGTACATGATTGCCTTCGAGCACGAGTACGTGACGGGTAGCGGAAAGACGACTCAGGTGCACACCTCTACTGGCGTGGGATTCCCTAGCGAGAAGGGCGGTATTACATTTATTCGGCCGCGAATCGGCGAGGCACGGCAATATCGTAAACATGAGCAGGCATTCAAACTCGGCGACGCTGAGTTCGACAAGGAATGGATTATTTGGGGAGAGCGGTCTTATGCGGACGCGATGTTCACACCGGAGCTGCTCGCCGCGCTCGCGAACTCGCCTCGAGGAGAGTGGTGGTGCATCGGATGCGGGTGGGAGTGCTGCCTCACGCGAAACGCCCTCGATGCGGAAAACCTCGGAAAATTCGTTTCGCACGTGAATGGGATCGCGAAGCTGATCTAGGGTCTATTCAGTCCATCCAAAATGCCGCGTACACCAGCATGACGATTCCGATGACAGCGAGAATCGGAGCGGAGATAAGGAACGGCATAATTACCCACGGCGACATGTGCTCCATCTCTTCATCGGGTCCAGGGTGTTCTGCCAGGATTAGTATTCCGCCGATGAAAACGCACACTGGTGCGAGCGTCAGCGCTAGGCAACCAACTCCTGCGGTGTCTCGGCGGCTGAGTTTTGGAATCTTCATAAGCCACCCTTCAGTGCTTTCCGATTAATGGGCGTTCGCAAATATGCGCGATGCATTCTCCTCGGAAAAGAACTCCGCGGGCGACATGACTCCGGCGTTAACTCGAGCGAACTGATCCATTGCCTCCTGGCTACGGCTCGCGGCACCCAGGAGCTGCTGTAGTTCCGGCGGCGGCGGCTCGAGGGTCGCGATGTCGCAAGTCATTTCGTACATCGGCATCGCATGTTCATCGCGCTTGCGCTGATACTCGCCCATTGCCTCGTCGAACAGTCGCTCACCGGACATCGACTCGTGCAGGGCTTTCGCACACTGGTCAGCTTGTTGAAACGCATCGGTAATACCAAATGCCGTGATGAAGTCTTTGTTGTATCCCGCGTCGCCGACGAGCGCCCAGCCAGGGCCGAACGGCTTTCGGAAGTAGTTGTAAACCGCTGCGCCTGCAAAGCGTTCCTCGCGTTTCGCTGCGCGAATGCGATCTCCGAATGCAGGCGCAAGGTCGAGCATTTTCATGAAGTGCCCTTCGAAGTCGGACTTGTTTTGCTCGAATTCCGCGTAGGGCCATCCCCCGACGACGAGGGTAAGGCCGTCGTTGGTCGGCCACGCCGCAAAACCGCGATGAGGGCGACTGTAGACCTCGAAACGGCCGTCGACAGGTAGGTCGCTCCAGTAGGAGTAATAGGCAGCAAGGATGGGTGGCTTTTGGTTGTACTCATCTGGGTCCACCGCTTTGGCGAGCGTTGAATTCCTGCCGTCCGCGCCGATCACGACCCGTGCATGTTCGTCAACCGGCTCACCGCCCCTGCTGTGTCCGCGAATGCCTACAACTGTATCACCTTCGGTTAGGATATCGGTCACTGTGAAGGCTTCTCTGACCTCGGCTCCCGCCTCGGCCGCGGCGTCAACAAGAATCTTGTCCAGGACTGTGCGGCGCGGCCCGTACGCGACCGGGCATTCTTTAGTGCCGGGCGCGCCTGAGATCGTGAGCGGCCCGAAGTCGAAGCTGTAAGTATCGATCGGCGGACATCCGGTAGCGGTTACGCGCTCAAGCAAATCCCAGTTTTTCAGGGCAAGCACGCCCGGTGGATGGATTAAATGGGTGGAGATCGTGTCGCTCGGGAACGTGGCCCTGTCCACGACTAGAACTTTGTAGCCCTTGCGGGCAAGGAGCATGGCGGTTGGGCTTCCGCCACACCGAGCTCCGATAACGATTGCGTCGTATTTCGTGTCGGTCAATTTCTTTATTACCTCGAAGCTTAGTCTACCGAACTTGGTGCCGCAGTTATCCCAACAATTAATTGGCTTGGTAGCGCGCCATAATGAACACCTGTGCAGCAGCCACACCGTAACCAGAACCGCGCTCGGCTATGGGCTTGGATTTTTTTCTTAGCAACGCTGGCAGCGGTTTACGTCTTTTTTGTGCTGCCGCACCAGTTGCCGGCGAGGCCGATGACGATTACCTTCGAGGGCCCGGCTGAGTGAAGGTCGGCTTGATCGGGTTTGCCGGAAGCGGCAAGACTACTCTTCTCGATGCCGTCAGCGGCGGTAACCGCAAAGGCGACTTGGTCGCGGTTCCGGTGCCCGATCCGCGATTCGAAGCCATTTGCGCGGCGGTTCAGCCGAAGAAGCGAGTGCCGGTGACGGTCGAGATTCTGGATAACGCGGCGACGCTGCGGGCTTCGGGCTCGCAAGCCGGATTCGCCGAGGCCGCCCGACGAATGGATGTGCTTCTGCATGTCGTTCGCGAATTCGATTCGCCGACTGCGCCGTTTCATGCCGAGCCGAACGTCGGCCGAGACCAGGGCGCGCTGGAAGCCGAGCTTGTTTTGGCGGACCTGGGAATTGTCGAAAATCGGCTTTCAAAGCTTGCCCGCTCGTTGGAAGCGAAGAAGCCCGGGCAGCCGGAGTTTTTCGAAAAGCACGCGCTCGAGAAAGTGTTGCCCGTGTTGGAAGACGGCACGCCGATCAGACGAATCGAATTGACGCAGGAGGATCGACAAGCGCTTGCGGGATTCCAGATGCTGACGGCGAAGCCGCTCATCGTTGCGATTAATTGCGGTGAAGATCAGATTAACAGCAAGACGCCGTTTGAAGAGAAGTCGCAAGATCCGACTTTTAGGATTTGCGCCGAAATCGAAAAGGAGATTGCGACGTTAGAGCCGGACGAACGCAAAACGTTTTTGGATGACCTCTCCATCGAAAAGCCGGCGAGCGAAGCGCTCGTGCTTGCAGTTTACGACGCACTCGGGTTGATTACTTTCTTTACCGCGGGCGAAAACATTACGCAGGCATGGCCGTTGCGTCGGGGATCTACCGCATTGCGAGCTGCGGATACCATTCACAGCGATATCGCCAGAGGCTTTATTCGAGCAGAAGTCACTCACTTTGCGGATTTCGAGAAATTCGGCGACATGAAGGTAGCGTATTCCTGCGGCGCGATGAAGTTGGAAGGCAAGGAATACGTCGTGCAAGACGGCGACATCATTAATATTCGCAACAAGTCATAAGTATTCCAAGAGTTGGTCGGCGAAGATCCACGGCGAGCCGTCGTCTTCGTGTTTGAGGAAAACAGACGTTGGTTTGCCGAGATTTTTGAAATAGTCTGCCCAATCCTTTAATTCTCCGGGTTCGTATTCACATTTGCGAAGGCGTATGTACGCAAAGTCGGCAGTGTCTCGTTTCGTCGCTTCGGCCTCGTCGGTTTGGGCAGCCACCCAGGCGGCATTGTGCTCGCGTAGGATTGCCTCGACTTCGTCCGCGATCCAAGTTTCGTTGCGGAATTCTAGGGCATAGCGAAACTCCTTCGGCGATGCGGCAAGGAATTCCGCCAGCCGCTCGTCGTTACGTTTCATATTCGGCGGCAGCTGCACCAGGAACGGACCGAGTTTTCCCGCCTTCGCGAGCGGTGCGAGCCGTTCTTGCATGAATTTAAGGCTCTCCTGAGATTCCGGCTTTAGCCTGCGCATGTGTGATATATCGCGGTGCACTTTGCAGCAGAACTGGAAGTCGTCGGGCGTCGCAGCAAGCCAGCCTTGGACGCCTGCCTCAGTCGGCATGCGATACCAAGTGCCATCCATTTCGACGGCGTTGTATCTGCCCGAATAGAACTGCAGAAAGTCCTTCTGCTTGATGTCTTCCGGATAGAAGCGCCCTTCGCCCTGCCAGGGCTTGTAGGAGAAACCCGATAACCCAATGCGAACCATGGCTGTATTTACCACCATAATGCGAAGCGATGGGCGTTTTTTCGGAAGAACTCGACTCGCTTTGGGATTTCGGCGACCCTGCTGCAAGCGAAAGGCGGTTCAACGAAGCGGCCCGAGGCGACCACCGCGCGGAGGCGTTGACGCAGCTTGCCCGCGCGGTCGGGCTCCAGAAGAGATTCGATGAGGCATTACAGATCCTCGATGAAGCCGAGGCGCTTGGCGGAGGCGAGATTATCCGAGCACGGGTCGCACTCGAGCGCGGAAGGATACTTCGCGATCAGGGCCTCGATGCCAAGCCTGAGTTTCAGAAGGCACGCAGTATTTCCGAGGCGAACGGACTCGAGTTTTATGCGATCGACGCGGTGCATATGCTCGCAATTTGTGAGACCGATGAAGCGGCAATTCGACTGAATGAAGAGGCGATCGAGATGGCTGCGAAATCCGAATCGGAACGCGCGCGGCAGTGGCAAGCGTCGCTGCTGAATAATTTGGGTTGGTCGTATTTCGATCTAGGCGATTTCCAGCGTGCGTTGAATTGCTTTGAGAAGGCCGTCCCTTTAAGGGAGCAGCGCGGGCAAATGAAAGAGGCAGGGATCGCGAAGTGGTGTGTCGGCAAGACCTTGCGCGAGCTTGGACGCGTCGATCAGGCGTTGGAAATACAGTACGAACTTTTGTCTGCCGATGAGGTTGGCTACGCGCATGAGGAGACAGGCGAGTGTTTGTTGGCGCTCGGCCGAGAGCAAGCGGCAAGACCTTACTTAGCGGAAGCCGCAGTTCGTCTTCGAGACGAAATCGAGGGCAAGAGGTTGAAGCGCTTGGCGGACTTGGGGTGCGATTCGACTTTCGGCAAGGTATCTGCGAATGCCATTCGCTTTACGCGCGCGCCGCGGGCAGGACGTGATGCGATTTGGAACATGGTTGCAACTCCCGAGGGCATCGCGTTGTGGCTCGGGGCGATCGACGGTGACCTGACAACGGTGACTGGTTCGATCACCATCCTAATCGAAAACGACTCTGAAGACGCCGTTGCTTGTCGTGTTCTCGATTACTTACCCAATCAGGCGCTAACTTTGACCTGGGAAGCGGGTACTCCGGCGGAATCGATCCTATCACTAGAAGTTGCGGATCGCCGTCTGTTTTTGAAACATCGAAATCCAAGCGACTTGGCTACCTACGGCGCGGCTTGGCATAGCGCTTTGGATTTGATTCAGCATCTCTTGGAAGGCAAGACTAAGGATACGTTTATAGAAAACTACCAACACCTGCTTCCGGAGTATCGGCGGCTAGTGTCGCGTCAAGAAACTCGATGACCAACTTCTCGTAGTCCGCGCTGCTCACCCACTTGGCTTCGCCGTGATTAGCCCCCCGGAAGATAGCGAGTTGAGAATCATAGTCCTCGGAAAGCGCTCCAAAG
>JAICGT010000078.1 GCA_025922995.1 Fimbriimonadales bacterium | reverse complement strand
TGTTCAGCGACGATTCGAGACTGCAGATTCGGCCGGGGGTGGTGCTTTCATCCTCCCAGGCTTCGATTCGGTTGACGGTCGATGGAACGTCTCCGACGGCATCGCCTTCGTCGATGAGCATTCGAATCGAGGGCCACGCAACAGCGACCGCCCTGTCTAGAACGGTCGAAGCGTATAACTTCAGCACCGGCCAGTGGGTCGTTGTGAATACCGGCGCGACAACAACCGGCGACACCATTGTCAACATTCCTGTTAGCGGTGCCGCCCAGTTCGTCCAAGCCGGTACTCAGACGGTTCGTATGCGGATCTCCTACAAGCAGACGGGCCCTGTTCTGGGCTTCCCATACACGGTTCGGTTGGATACCGCCATCTGGAACATCCAGTAGCCTCTCCAGCAGATAACGAAACAGCCCCCGATTTTCGGGGGCTGTTTCAATTTGTCTCTAACCGAGCAGCTTGGCCATCGAGTCCGCGTCCTCCGAAGTCAGCCGCCACTGTTCGTCGAATACGCGATTGACCAGGGCTACGTAAGTCTCGCGGGCAGCCTCGTTGGGCACGATGATGTTCGCGCCCTTGATGAGATCGCGGTTCGCGAGAGTGCAGCCGACCACGACGCGGGCGGTGTCTGTCGCTTCGACGCGCCTTTCCTGATAGTTCCAGTCGGCCGTTGGGTCGAAGAACGTGATCGTCTTACCGCCGTGGCGTGATACTTCCCGGCAGCCGTTTCGAAACGCTTCTGTGAACGCGTCCCGGGAAGTCAACTTGCTAGCGTCGTACATGTTGATGACCACGAGCCGGGAGGCGGGCAGCCTGCGTACCGGCAAGGAGACGGCCTGAAGCGGCGCAATGGGACCCAGGGCCTCTATGGCGTCGTCGATGCCGAAGTCGGCCTTGTCCTTGATGTACTTGGACGTGCCGTGTCCCAACCAGCCCGTGGCGTCGCTGAAAGCCAGGAAAGCCGATGCTTTCGGCACGTCACGCAGCGCCCACGCGGGCACGCCGTAAACGCGAAGCAGCATCTTAGGAAGGTCGGCAGACGCCGCGGGCTTTGCAGAAATGAACGGCGGGAAAGGCATGGCGACATTATCGCACGCCCAATTGGTACGAATTTCCTATTTTAGGTTGGAGGAATGTGCACGCGCGACTCGAATTTCAGATATGCTTTCAGTTGCGGCCGCACAGCTGCGGCAGGCAAGCAAAAAAATATCTTGAATCAGGGAGGACGACTTATATGTCTCCGATTATCTGGAAATTCTTCGCGGGCGGAATCACGGTCTTCACGGCCGGAGTCGCCGTGCTTTCGATGAACCCCGTGCCGGCTCGCGCTCAGCAGGATCTCCTGCCGCTTCGCTGTGGCACCGTGACGCCTTCGGCCGAGGAGATCGCTCGCGTCGAGAGCTTTGTGCAGCGGTATGGTCGCACGGTGGACGGCAATGTCGTCATTCCGGTCGTTGTGCACGTGATCAACAAGGGTTCCGGGATCGCCAACGGCGACATCCCGCAATCGATGATCGACGCGCAGATCGACGTTCTGAACGATGCCTTTGGCGGGCAGACCGGCGGAGCTAACACGCCGTTCAACTTCGTTCTGCAAGCCGTCGACCGAACGACCAACTCCTCGTGGTACACGGCGGGCCCGGGCACCAGCGCTGAGACTCAAATGAAGAACGCGCTTCATGTTGGAGGCGCCGATACGCTTAACCTGTACACATCGAATCCCGGCGGTGGGCTACTGGGTTGGGCGACCTTCCCGTGGAACTACAACTCCGCCCCGTCCAAGGACGGCGTGGTTTGTCTTTTCTCGTCTCTGCCCGGAGGTTCGGCTGTCCCTTACAACCTCGGGGATACGGCGACCCACGAAGTCGGGCACTGGCTCGGCCTCTATCACACCTTCCAGGGCGGTTGCAGCACGAACAACGATTTCGTTGCAGACACTCCGGCTGAGAGGAGCCCGGCGTACGGCTGCCCGACAGGCAGGAATACCTGCAAAGGTGGTCGATATCCCGGCAACGACCCGATTACGAACTTCATGGACTACACGGACGATGCGTGCATGTTCGAGTTCACGTCGGGTCAAAGCACCCGCATGAATTCCATGTGGGGTAGCTATCGGTAAGTGCCGACGGCTACGCAAAGAATTGGCGGAGTTTTTTACTCCGCCAATTTCTTGTCGAGGAGTTCGTAATCCCGATACCGGATGAGGTCGTAGAGCTCCTGGCGCGTCCGCATTTTGTCGATGAGCTCGGCTTGGGTACCGGTTCTTAAGAGCGTCTGATACGCCTCTTCTACCGCCTTCATCATGACTCTGAAGGCCGTCATGGGAAAGATGACGATCTCGTAACCTAACCTGCCGAATTCGGCTGCGGTGATGAGCGGAGTCCTTCCGAACTCCGTCATATTCGCAAGCAATGGGCCGGTCACGCGTTCACGAAATGCGGCGAACTCGTCCGATGACTCCAGTCCTTCAGGGAATATGCAATCCGCGCCGGCGTCCACGTACCGCTTCGCGCGTTCGATGGCTGCGTCTAAGCCGTCCACTCCGCGGGCGTCGGTTCTCGCAATGATAAAGAAAGAGGGATTCGAGCGGGCATGCGCGGCCGCGCGAATTTTCGCTGCCATGTCGTCGGCTGTGATTAGCGACTTGCCGCCGAGATGGCCGCAGCGTTTTGGCGAAAGCTGATCTTCCAGATGCAGCCCCGCCAGGCCGGCTCGCTCGAACTCGGTTACCGTTCGCATGACGTTCCAGGCCTCGCCGTAGCCCGTGTCGGCGTCGGCGAAGACCGGTATCCGAACCGCACCCGTAACGTAGGCTGCCTGGCGCGCCATTTCGTCCATGGTGATCATGGCGATATCCGGCATGGCGGTCATGCTGTTCGTCACTCCGGCGCCGCTCAAATAAAGCGCTTTGGCACCAGATGCTTCGGCGATTCGAGCCGTGATTGCGTCGTAGACTCCGGGCGCGATCAGCGGCGGCGTGTTCAGCAATTCTCGCATGATGCTGCCGGGTGAGCCGATACGGGGTTTCAACACGCCTGCGAGGTTACCCGCGGGTATCCTCCTCGCGGTATGCGAGTGGTTGTTACGGGCGGGGCGGGCTATATCGGAAGCGTGGTTACGGAAATGCTGGCGGACGCCGGGCACGGAGTTTCGGTAATCGACGACCTGCGCACGGGCCATCGCGAAGCCGTCGATTCGCGAGCGGATTTTCACCTCGTTTCGCTCCTGGATTTCGACGCCCTGACGACTGCCCTCAGGGAAAGCAAGGCCGACGCCGTCGTGCATATGGCAGGCGAAACTTTGGTTTCCGAATCCATGACCGATCCGGATAAGCATTACCGCGTTAATTTGGTAGGCGGGCTGAATTTATTGGACGCGATGCGGATCGCCGGCATCGACAAAATTGTTTTTTCCTCTACAGCCGCCGTTTACGGTCAGCCCGACGAATCACCTATTACCGAAAACGCGACAAAGAAACCGGTTAATACATACGGAGAATCAAAACTAGCGCTCGAGCATGCGATGGCGTGGTACGAACGGGCTTACGGTTTACAGCACGTCAGTTTGCGTTATTTTAACGCTTGCGGCGCTACGGAAGCGCACGGTGAATTCCGCGAAAAGGAAACGCATATTATTCCGATTTTGTTGGAAGTGGCGTTAGGAATTCGCAGCGGTTTCAAATTGTTCGGCAACAATTATCCGACACCCGATGGAACCTGCGTGCGCGATTATATTCATGTAAAGGATATTGCGTTGGCGCACCTGTTGGCCCTCGACAAAATCCAGTCCTTGCCGCAGCGCGCGTTCAATTTAGGCAATGGCGAGGGCTCGTCGAATTTGCAGGTAATCGAGGCCGCGCGCGAGGTGACAGGTATCGATATTCCGTTCGAGTTCGCTCCGCCGCGCGAAGGCGATCCCGCAGTGTTGATCGCGTCATCCGAACGCGCACACGAAGTGCTCGGCTGGACGCCGAAGCATCCGGAACTTGTCGGTATGGTGCGCGACGCGTGGAACTGGCGCCGAGCGCATTTGCAGGGGTACTAGGCAAGCTCGCGATTGGTACGCGAAAGGCAAATCGGCCAATATTTTGACAGCTCAGAACCGAAGCAACTTGGCAATCTTAGTTCGAATGTAGGTCGGGGTCCAACGTTCTTTCCACGAGCCCGAACCGTGATGCATGCCGTACGTGACGCCGGAATTCAACAGGATTTTGCGTTCCAGCGAGCTGTGCAGGCGCGTCGGGCTGAGTGCGGGTTTGGCGGTAACAACCACACCGTCATAGCGCTCGCGATTGGCAAAGAACACGCGGCTGAGGAAACCCGGGCCGGTTGCGTCGACGACGTCCGTGTAATCGTTTACGCTAGGCGGGCTGCCGATGATATCCGCGATCACGTCCTTCCAAAACGGGTGCCCCGGTCGGGATGCAAAAACATAGTTCGCGATCTGGTCGCGCGCATCGCCGAAGTCGAGCGCAAATTCATACGAAAGCAGCAGTTCGGCGTCCCCGTACGGAAAGGGCCGCAGGAACTCGTAGTCGAGGTCGCAATAGAGGCCGCCGAAATCGTGCATCGCCACGTATCGGAAGACATCGGCCCGCATGATGTTCTTTTCGAATCCTTGATAAATCGGCCACAGCGCCGGCTGCCGATCCTTGACATGCGCTTCCATTTCCGCATCGGTCCATAGGATGTAGCGCCACCCAGGATGGTTGCGCCTCACGCTTTCGACCGCCCCTTGCCAGCGCACGGGCGCGTCTTTGGATTTCCATGTCTGGTGGATGATGCCGGGGATGTTCATGAGGCAACGACTACCGTTCCAAATCGAGTGCGTTCCCCTTGACATTGATCGCTTTTTCCGACAACAAAAAAGCAATTACCTCCGCGATTTCGGAAGGCTTCTGCCATTTGTCATAATCGGCATCCGGCATGGACTCTCGGTTTGCAGGTGTGTCGATAATATCGGGCAAGATCACATTGACCCGTATGCCGCGATCCTTCCATTCGAGAGCGGCGCTTTTCGCAAGTGAAACCACCGCAGCCTTCGATGCGGCGTAAGCGCTCATGCCCTTTGCTCCGGTATATGCTTGGCTCCCTACCAAAACGACGCCGGCGCCATCGACAATGTATTTTCCGAATGCGTTGAGCGTCGAAAACGCCGTGCGTGCGTTCATGTCGAATATTTCGCAGTAAGCCGAATCATCCATTTTGCCGAGGTCGCGCATTTGAAATCCGCCCGCGAGTGCGACAAGGCCGTGTACCGGCGAGCCGACCTTGTCCGCCCACTCCTCTGTCTTCTTGAAGTCCGCAAGGTCTACCTCTGATGTCAGGATTTCGCCGGTCTGCGCAAGCCGCTCTACGACGGGGCCGCCGAGAGCCCCGCTCGCCCCCGTCACTACAATACGGTTTTCCATCCGCCAATTCTGGCAGGTTAGATCACCATTGCCTCCACGATCAGGTCGCCCTCGGCGAACCGGCTAGGGCGCAGCGCCGAAACGTCGACGTCGCTACTGCCCGTCAGCATTAATTGCGCGATCGCCCGCCCGGCCGCAGGTGAATGCATGATGCCGTGGCCGCCTAAGCCCGTCGCCACGAACACTCCTTCCATCTCTCCGATAATTGCGTGGTTGTCCGGCGTTTCCGCGTAATACCCCGCCCAGCTGCGCTTAGGATCGAATCCGACGCGCTCCAGCAACGGCAGTCTGTGCAGTGCGTTCGGTGCGATGGCGGTCAGAAACTCGAAGTCGAAAACCGCCGGATCGTCGGGATCGTCCGGTGCCGAACGATGCCAGTTGCAGCCGATGAGCAATCCGTCCCCTTCGCGCCGAAAGTGGAAGCTGGTGTCGAGGTCGACAACCATCGGCAGGTTGTCGGGAAGCTCGGAGACCGGCCCGGTCATGGCGAGCATGTGAATTTCGTGGCGAACCGGCAGCCGCAATCCGAAGCCCGCGGCTAATCCGGATGCCCAATGCCCAGGACACAGGAGAACGGAAGCACAGTCGATGCGGCCGTGATTGGTCTCGACACTGTTCCGGCTGCCACCCAGCGCTTCACTGTTGTAAATCGCCTTCGCTCCGGCAGCCCTGGCGGCGTTCTCGAAGCCGCGACACACCGCGTACGGGTCAAGGTAGCCGTCGTCGGGTCCGAACGAGCCTGCGATGAGATCTTCCGTATTGAGATAGGTCGCGAGTTCCTCGATTCCGGGGCGATCCAATGGCTCGACCCGAATGCCCAAGGATCGCTGCAAATCCCCGCAGGCTGCAAGGTGTTTCGCGCCCTCCTCCGTTGCCGTCACAAACAAGTAACCGTGCTGACGAAACGACGGGTCCTCGCCTGTGTCATCCCTGAATCGCTCAAAAACGTCGATCGA
>JAICGT010000077.1 GCA_025922995.1 Fimbriimonadales bacterium | reverse complement strand
TGGTGTTCTTACTTGCACCTTCGACAATGTGCGCCAGTTCATGCGTGATGACTTCGAAGTTCAGTTGAGCAGGTTTGTGCCAATCCCAACTCCCGCCGAGGTCGATAACGTTGCGGTAGCCGAAACCACGGTCGAAGCGGTTGTTGATGGTGGCGTAATTGAAGGCAGCGTTCTTATGAGCAACCACATAGATTCTGCCGTCGCCGCCGAACGATCCGTAGGTGCGCTTCATGTACCGCCAAGCGTCGCGAATGTAGTCATTCATCCAGTCGACTTTGCGATCCATGCCCTCGCCGAAATAGACGGCGATGTGATCGTCGAAGGCAACACGATGTACGGTCGGCCCGTCGGGCCGGATGAAGTCGCGAATGCTTTCCGGCGGATCCGGCGCTTGCAGAACACTGAATGCGGCGATGCTGGTGATGAGGATCATGGGATAGACCCGATTATGACAACTTCGCAGCTGCTTTGCCTCTGTAAGCTTGGGCGCCTGGGCACAGCTCGGTACCACGGTACAATTCCGGTTCGCAATGCCCACTCTCCTCATAGAAATCGGCGTCGAAGAACTGCCCGCCTCGATGGTTGAATCCGCCGCTGAGCAGCTGATGGAGGGCGTTTGCCAGGCCGTTCGAGATGCGGGGCTGGGAGACGCAACGCAGGCCACGAGATACGCAACGCCAAGGCGGCTGATCGTTTTTGTTTCGGATGTCGCCGAGCGGCAAGAGGATCGGACGGAGCGAAAGCGCGGACCGTCAGCAGCGGCGGCGTACAAAGACGGACAGCCTACGCCCGCCTTGCAAGGGTTTGCGCGCGGCGCGGGTGTATCAACGGACGAAGTCGATGTGGAAGGCGATTACGTTTGGGCGACGGTTTCGACTACAGGCAGGTCCGCCACCGATGCGCTCGGGGAGCCGTTGGCGGCTGCGGTGCGCGGCATTTCTTTCGACAAGACCATGCGGTGGGGCGCAGGGCGGACGCGGTTCTCGCGGCCGATTCGATGGATCGTGGCGCTGCTCGATAATGAGGTCGTGCCATTCTCTATCGAGTCCGTTTCGTCGGGGAAACTGTCGAGGGGGCATCGCTTTTTGTCACCCGAGGAGTTCGAAGTAAACCCGTCGCCGTTCTTGGAAGAACTGCGAAAGCGATTTGTCGAGCCGGAGGCACAAGAACGGCGAAAGACGATTTCCGAAGAGACTCTGCGACTCGCTCCGAAGGCGGTCCTCGACGATGATTTGCTGGACGAGAACGCGAATTTAACGGAATGGCCGATGCCGATTACCGGCGCGTTCCGCGACGAATTCTTGGCTTTGCCGAAATCGGTTTTAGTGACCGCGATGGCGAAGCATGAGCGGTTTTTTCCGGTTGAGAGTGATGGAGCCGTGACGACACAGTTTGTGAGCGTAACTAACGGAGGCGAGCCCGACACCGTTCGTGCCGGAAACGAGTGGGTTTTGAATGCGCGGCTCAATGATGCGCTCTTCTTTTACGAAGAGGATTCTCGGAAGAGCATCGAGGATTTTTGGGAGGCGACAGAGCGGATCGTTTTTCAGGAGAAACTCGGGACAATTAAGCAGCGCTCTGAGAGGCTTGCGAATTTGACCGAACAGATCGCGTCCGGCGTATATGGCGCCAATTTCATCGCCGAAGATAACAAGGAAGCTCGTGAAGCGGGACGACTCGCGAAAGCGGACCTTTCGACCGGCTTGGTAAGCGAATTACCATCGTTGCAAGGCAAAGTTGGAGCTGAATACGCGCGCAAGCAGGGCCTTTCGGAAGAAGTTTGTCGCGCAATCGAGTTGCATTACTCACATTCAGATGACGCATTGGCGAACGCCGTTATGTGCGCAGATCAGGCTGATCGACTCGCCGGCTATTTGGGAATAGGCGAAGCGCCTACCGGAAGTAGCGACCCTTACGCTTTGCGAAAAGCCGCGACTATGTTGATGCAAGTGAGCGATATTTCAATTCCCAGTCTGGTTCGTACCGCCGCGGATGAGTACGAGAAACAAGGATTCGAGTTGCAAGAGTTCCATGACGCGTTGCAGGAATTGCTGTATGGACGATTTCAAGCGCTTTATCCGGATATTCCGTACGACGCGCTCGCGACCGCCTGGCAAGACGGATTGGCGGAACCTACCGGTGAATTCCTGGAGCGCGCGCGATTCGTCGCGAATTTGTCGTCCGATATCGACTTTGTACGAACTGCCAAGCGTTCAGGAAACATTGTTGAGGCGGCAAAAAAGAAGGGTCTTAAAATTGCAGACGACGTGGATTCGTCATTGCATGAGCACGACGAAGAGAGAGCATTGTACGAGGCTTACTCGGAGTTTGAGAGCGCCGGCGATCTCGACCGATTTCTATCGAATCTCCGCAAGTTGACGCCTCTCATCGACGCGTACTTCGATAAAGTTATGGTTATGGTCGACGACGAAAAGTTGCGCGCGAACCGTCTTTGGCTGCTTTCAAAAGTGAACGATTTATTCCAGCGGTTGGGCGACTTCTCGAAAATCGTTATCGAGGAAGATTGATGCCTGAGTTTTATCAGGATCTCGAGTATCCCGATCCGCCGGAGGACCGGCCCTATGTCGTGATCAATATGATTACGACCATCGATGGCAAGATCATTACCGGAGAGCGCGGCGAGCCTGTGCACGACCTCGGCAGCAAGGTCGATCACGAGGGAATGCGCCGTATTCAGAATTCTGTGGATGCGGTACTGATCGGAGCGGCCAACCAACGCACGACTGCCAGACTTTGGTATCCCGCAGAGAAAACCAGAGTCGTCGTTACACGGTCCGGAGACGTTCTCTACCCATCCCGTTTTTTTGACGATGCGCCGCACAAGGCCATTGTTTTCTGTACAGAAGCATCGAAACTGCCGGAACTTCCTGAAGCAACGCGAGTATTCAAGCTCGGAAAAGACGATGTCGATTGGGCTGAAGGACTGGCGCTTCTTCGAGAACTCGGGGTTGGGGTTCTGCTCGTCGAAGGCGGCAGCGAGGTTAATGCGCAACTCTTTGACCTGGAAATCCCGGACGAGTTGTTCTTGACACTCGCTCCCAAAATAAAGCTCGGCGCGGAAACGCCTACCTACGCCGACGGCAAAGCGCTACCGCGAGAACGCGTCCAAAACTATCGGTTGATCGAGAATCATGTGGTCGGCGACGAATTGTTTATGCGTTATAGAAGAATACGCTAAGCCGAGGCAACCGGGGCTTCGTCGTCGTTGCGGCTCGCCGGGCGCGTTCGCAATTTAGCCCATTCGCGAAGAGCGTTGATCTCCTCGCGCATCATGACGCTCAAAGGCACGAACTCTTTAGCTTCTTCGATGAGGTCTTCCTGCGTCAAATCGCGGTCTTTATCAAAAGCAGCGAAGAGGCCGGCGATAACGACCTGCTCGACTTCGGCGCCGGAAAATCCGGCGGTCTGTTTTGCAAGCGCCTTTAGGTCGAAGTTCTTCGGGTCTCGCTTGCGTTTTTTGAGATGTATCGAAAAGATTTCCTCTCGCTCCGGCGAATCCGGAAGGTCGATAAAAAATATTTCGTCGAAACGACCCTTGCGCAATAGCTCGGGCGGCAATTGAGAAACGTCATTCGCGGTTGCGATCAGGAAAACGGCCGCGGTTTTTTCCTGCATCCACGTCAGGAACGTTGCGAAAACGCGCTGGGTCGTTCCGCTATCCCCGTATCCGCTTCCTTGCACGCCTGCGAAACCTTTTTCCAATTCATCGACCCACAGCACGCACGGCGCGACGGATTCGGCAACCTGGATCGCCCTGCGCACGTTCTCCTCGCTTTGTCCAACCAGGCTTCCGAAAACTTTGCCGACATCCATGCGCAACATCGGAAGGTCCCAGTGACTCGCTATCGCCTTAGCAACCAGCGACTTTCCACAACCCTGAACGCCTAAAAGCAGCACACCTTTCGGCGCGGGCAACCCGAATTCCGCGGCTTTATCACTGAAACTGCGCGTACGCTTTCGCAGCCACTCTTTGAGGTGCTCCATGCCGCCGACATCTTTGAGGCTCGTCGACGCCGCGTAGTATTCGAGCACGCCGGACTTGCGAATAATCTGCTTCTTTTCTTCCAGCACAATGTCGATGTCGAGCTTTTTCTTAGACACGAGGCTGCGCGCAAAAACGGATTCGACTTCCTCGAGGGTCAGGCCTTGGCAGGATTTGATCAACAGTTCGCGCTGCTCAGGAGTGAGGTCCGTGTCAACACCGGGCTTGCCTTTCACGCCGTGCAGAACCATGTCCAAGACCTCGGCGATTTCCTCGCGTGACGGAGGACCGAAGTCGATGACCGAAACCTCTTTCTCCAACTCGGTCGGCAAATTCAGTATCGGCGCGGTAAGGACGATCGTTTGCGACCGCCCTCTCAGCCGTTCGGCGAGATCGCGAAAAACGCGGATCACGCGGCTGTCTTTCATGTACGGGTGGAAATCCTTGAGGTGAAAGACTGCCCCATCGGGCGCGCCGTGTATCTGGGTAAGCACCTCCAGGTCGGCCGTGAGTTTGGAGGTCGACGACTGCCCACCGGGTAGTGTCGGCGACATTCCTTTCGTCATCGACCAGGTGTGGAGTTTCAAGCCGATCTCGCCGGCGACGTTACGCAGCGTCTCCGAGACTCGGTGCTCCTCCCAGGTGACGACGTAAAGGATGGGGTACTTGGCCCGAATCATCGTTTCGATTTCTTGCTTAGGGTTCACGGCTTGGCACGAAGTGTACCGGTACAATAGCCGCGATGCGCCGGCTTTTCGCCCTCGTGCTACTGGTAGCGACTTCCGCGTGCCTCGCCCAGGACGAACAAATCAGGCTGCGTATGATTGCCCACGCAAGCTGGGGCATTCCACCGAAAGACGCAGCCGATCCGGGAAGCATCGCTCGACGCGCGATTTTCGACGAGTTCCACAAACAGAACCCTGACATTCGAGTCGTAAACGCGGCCGGGCTCGAGGTTGCGGGCAACCAGCCGGATGCGCCGTTCCTGATGAGCATGGCCGGCGATACCGCGCCGGACGTTTTCTACGTGAACTTCCGGCAGATGACGAATTACATCGAGCAGGGATTCTGTCGCCCACTCGACGACCTCATCGCGCAGCATCCGGACGTGCTTAGCCGGCTGAAGCCGAAGGTCGTCGACGTTTTGCGGAGTTTCGACGGCAAGATTTACAGCATCCCGTACATCCAGTACGGAATGGCGCTCTATTACCGGATCGACTTCTTTCGGGAGGCGGGACTCGATCCAAGCGAACCACCACGCGACTGGGAGCAGTTTTACGACTACGCGAAGCGCCTAACCAGGTCGGACAAGGGGCGATTCGGGTTTCTGTTCAACAACGGCCCCGAAGGCAAGGCGTGGCACTGGATCAACATCCTGCGCCAAGCCGGGGGCGAGCCCGTCGTTCGCTTGCCGAACGGAGACTGGAAGACTGCGTTTGCAAGCCCGGAAGGGGCGGTTGCGCTGGATTTCTTCAGGAAGTTGACGCTCGATAAGTGGGACGGCAACAAGGGCCCCGCCGCAGGGCTCTCGATGACCTGGCGCGACGACATCGACGCGGGCAAAGCGGCGATGTGGTTCGATTATACGAACGACGTGCTGATGCACTCCACGCGAACAAACCCGGCGCTGATCGGCGTTGCGGCGATGCCTGCAGGGCCCGGCGGGCATGCGAACGAGATCAACGCGGGGATGTGGGCTATCAATGCGTCAATTACGGACCCGACGCGGCTGGCAGCTTGCTGGCGGTTCATCGAGTTTTTCGTCGGGGAAGACGCGGCCCGCGTTGCGACGAAGAGCTACGTCGAGAACGGCCTGGGCAAGCTGGTGCAGCCGGATTTGCTGGAACGGCACGGATATCCGGAGCTGGCGGCGGAGGCAGACCCCTTACTTATCCAGGCGAGCAAGGAGCAGTTCGAAAACGGCAAGCCTGAGCCTTACGGCAGAAATTGCCAAATGCTCTACGTGCTGCTGGACCAGCCGTTGCAAAAAGCGCTGCTCAACCCTAATCAACCGGCCATCGAAATCCTCAATGAGGCCGCGCGGTCGATCGACGAGAAGCTGCTCGGCTTCGTTCCGCCGGAGGAGATGGCTCGGCGTCGGGGGTTTGCGCTCGGAATCATGCTGTTCCTTCTGGCTGTCGCGGTTGGCGGCGGGATCTGGTGGGCGAAGCGGCTAAGGGCTGTGCTGAAGGAGAAGACGGCCGAGCCCTCAACTACGAAGAGCTCCAGGTACCTAAAGCTCGCCCTGTTGTTTCTGGCGCCGGCGGCCGTGAGCCTGCTGGTTTGGGCGTATTACCCCCTGTTTCGCGGGCTTGTAATCGCGTTCCAAGACTATCGAATTATGAAGCCGGCGAAATACGTCGGGATGGACAACTTCATCGATGTATTCACGCAAGAAACGTTTT
>JAICGT010000076.1 GCA_025922995.1 Fimbriimonadales bacterium | reverse complement strand
TCCAAGCCCTACCCCAATCTTCGAGCGAGTCCAAAATCTTGTTCAGAG
The DNA here is from genome assembly GCA_025922995.1 of Fimbriimonadales bacterium. Classification (GTDB taxonomy): domain Bacteria; phylum Armatimonadota; class Fimbriimonadia; order Fimbriimonadales; family ATM1; genus JACDEQ01. The sequence goes on along the minus strand of JAICGT010000076.1, from coordinate 6,416 downwards.
CCTGCCCCTTTTTCGTCATCCGGTACTCGACGTTCGGCGGAACCTCACTGATCACGTTTCTTGCAACGATCCCTGCTTCCTCGAGATCGCGAAGCCTTTGGCACAAGGTACGTGGGTTGATCCCAAGCTCTCTAGTCATCTCGTTGAACCGCATGGGCTTACCGAGAAGACTGTGCACGATGTGCAGCGTCCACCTCGAATTCAGGAGGTCGAGGGTAGCTTCAACGGGGCAAGTCGATCGATCCGGCACGTACTTTACTTAGTATAGCCGACCACCTCTCGGGACATAGGGATCGCTGAGCAGCCCCAGTCGCGTATAGTAGGCATATGCTCTCCCTACTCGCGACGCTCGCCATAGCAAACACAGGACTCTACGACTTTACATATTCGGACATCGATGGTAAAGAAGTGAAACTCGAACAATACAAAGGGAGAGTCGTATTGGTCGTCAACGTAGCCAGCAAATGTGGTCAAACCAAGCAGTATGCGGCGCTAGAAGCCATGTATCGCAAACATAAAGGCGACGGCCTGGTGATTCTCGGTTTCCCGTGCAACCAGTTCGGCGGCCAGGAACCCGGAACGGGATCTGAGATCAAAGAGTTCTGCTCCACGAATTACGACGTGACGTTTCCGATGTTCTCGAAAATCGAAGTCAACGGCGCGGGCCGAACGCCGCTTTACAAGTGGCTCATCGAGTCCACCGACGGCAAGGACATCGAGTGGAATTTCGCTAAGTTCCTCGTCGGCCGCGACGGTAAAAGCGTCACCAGATTCCCGTCTAAGCTCGCGCCGGACAGCGATGCGTTCGCCGCTGCAGTAAATACCGCGCTGAAGGCTTAGCCATGTCGGAACATACAGCAAAAGTCGTTTGGAACCGCGGTGACCGCGAGTTCACCTACCAAAAGTACAGCCGCGACCACGAGTGGCGGTTCGACGGCGGCGTGGTCGTGCGCGCCTCCGCCAGCCCGGCGTATATGGGCGGCGCGGATTGTGTCGACCCCGAGGAGGCGTTCGTTGCGTCGCTATCTGCTTGCCACATGCTTACGTTCTTAGCGCTTTGCACGAAGGAACGGCTCGTGGTGGAGAGCTACGAGGACGATGCCATAGGGCATCTCGAAAAGGACGCGGACGGCAAGATGGCGATCACCCGCGTGACGCTGCGGCCGAACATCGTGTTCTCGGGTGGCGATCTCTCGCAAGAAACGCTGGACAAGCTGCACCACGATGCGCATGAGATGTGCTTCATCGCGAGTTCGGTCAAGACCGAGATCACGGTCGAGCCGGTATAATTCCGCCTCAGCGTGCTCCCGTCGTCTAGCGGTTTAGGACATCGCCCTCTCACGGCGAAGATCGCGGGTTCGAATCCCGTCGGGAGTACCAGCCCACTTTAATTCGGAAATCGCAACTTAACTAGACCGGTTTGGATTCGGCAAAGGCGGCATGTTCAGCATCGTTAGCGGCTTCTGCAAAGACGTCTTCCGGGAGCTCCCCGTGGAATTTACGATAAGGCAAATGGAGTAATCCTGAAGAAGACACGACTCGTCGACGAACGGATGGCAGGTGATGCAACATCGAGCACCTCCCCGCTTGGAGGATTGGCATGGAGAAACTTGAGAAGAACACGGTTTGCCTTTGGTACGATGGCGACGCCGAGGAGGCGGCGCGGTTTTATGCCGAGACCTTCCCGGATTCGTCAGTGGGCGCGGTGTACCGTGCACCAGGCGACTACCCTGCGGGCAAGGAAGGGGACGTGCTGACGGTTTGGTTCACGGTCATGGGTATCCCGTGTCTCGGGCTTAATGGCGGGCCGGAGTTCAAGCACAACGAGGCGTTCTCGTTCCAGGTGGCGACCGCCGACCAGGAGGAGAGGGATCGCTACTGGAACGCCATCGTCGGAAACGGGGGCGAAGAAAGCATGTGCGGCTGGTGCAAGGACAAATGGGGCGTGTCCTGGCAGATCACGCCTATCGCCCTGACCGACGCGATCGCCGACCCTGATCCCGCCGCCGCGAAACGCGCTTTCGAAGCGATGATGACGATGCAAAAGATCGATGTCGCCACAATCAAAGCCGCGCGTCGTGGTTGAAGCCGCAATCTGGGTTGCTCTCGTAGCCTCCACCGCAAGCGGCGGAGGCATAATAAACTCTAATCGAGGGCAGTTGGTGGAAGCGATCATGAGGTGCGACTCGATGCTCATGGGCGACCGCTGCGGAGCCCACACCTTTCCCCACATCAAAGTGACGAATCCGACTGCGACCGTGGAGCATGAGGCGTCGACGTCGAAGATCGGAGATGACCAAATTTTCTACTGCAACCCGCGCGGGATTCCGACGGAAGATGCGGTCAGCATTTGTCTGCGTATCCCGTCCCTTTCCGAGAAGGACCTCCCTCCCGGTCGTGGCCGCCGCCGGAGAGGCGGCTTTCATGACGTGATCTTGGCAAGCCTCAAATCTCGAACCTGGGAACTACCTGCGTGTACTTTGCCTGATCGATCCAGACGAAGGCATTGCGGCCGGATGAGGGTCCGTTGAGCCTATATAACAATCGTGCCTTCAGCGAGCCGGCGGCGTCCTGATAATCCGCTGCGCCCGCATTGACGTTGATCGTTATCGGATTGTCGCTGAGAGTTGTAGGCCGTGAATCGACCTGGTCCCACCGATTCATGGTGTAATTAAAGAGTTCGGTGACCTGGAGGAGGCCCGTTGTGTCCGCTCTGGTCTCCAACATAAAGGAGAACTTTGTTGGCTTGGCGAACAAGGTGTCCGTGGACAGGACTACTTGAATGATCGGCAGCAGGTTAGAACGATAGGCAGGGCCGCTTAGCTTCACCGAGCTATTGTCGCTCTCGCCGAGCTCTCCGACGCCACCGGACACAAGGGTACCCCTCTCCATCACCAGATTCTTGATCGCGTAGCTAGTCGCCTGCTGACGGATAATGCGAAGGAGGCCGTTCGGGACGTAGAGAGTGTTGTCGGGACCAATGGAAATGCTGCCCCTCGATTCGTACACCATGGGGTATGCCCATCTACCGGAACCGTCAGGATTTATGCAGTGTATAGTTGCTCCACGAGTGGCGAAGTAGATTCTCCCGATCGTGTCCACCGACGGCGACTCGCGAAGTTCTTCCGCGGCTAACCATGTCCACAGATTGGCGCCATCCGAGGTCCGCAGCGCATAGAGGCGATGGTCCAGGCTCGTAAGATACGTAACGGCGCCGTCTGGGCTGAAGGCTGGCGCGGATGGCGTTCCCCCGCCGGCCACGAAAAACCAAACTGGGTTGCCGTTGTTAGGATCTAGCCCGTAGACGTTCCCATTAGCGGATCCAAGGATCACTAGGCCGTTCGGGGCCACGGCCGCCGCTCCAGGAGCAGCATTGAGTGCGCGTGTCCATACGTGCCAACCAGTGGCGTACTCGAACGCAGAAACGCTGTTGCCGTGACAGACGATGATCTTCGAGTCGTCGCGAGTGAATACAACGGTCTTATAAACCCCGCCGAGATGAGTAATCGTCCAGATCGGCATGCCAGCCGTCCGGTGAAGCTTGTATACATATCCTTGGGAGGAGCCGATGAGAACGTGGCCATCGGGACCGACCGTTGGAGAGCACGATTCCCAATCGTTGAGTTTCCGAGTGTAGGTATTCCAAGACCAATCAGGGAGCATCGTATCGGGATTCATTCGATATATCTTGCCCGTTTCGCTGTTGGGGCCAACGGTAGCCGCGTAATATTCGCCATCGAGCCCAATGGCAGGGGATGACTGGCCCCAGCTGTTGGTTATGTAGATTCCTAATAGATCACCGCTAGCCTGATCGAACTTCCGCGTTGCGTTGTCGACCCAAGAATTTACATAGCCCCGGCCATTCGCGGCGAGGGCGGGACCATGGCTGACGAGGTTCGCTTCGAAGCTCTTGAACACCCACGGTGTCGTGATGGTTGCGGGATCTGGCCCCATGATCGCTCGCCCCGTGCCCCAACGATCTTGCCGCTCCATGGGCCAGGGATCCTGGGCAACCGACGCGGCGGAAAGAGCGATCAGCAGAGATAGAGTCAGTGTTTTCATGGGGTCCTCTGCCGATATTATACAGCAGGAAGCGGAGGTGAGAGTGTCTCCATCGAGAAAGACCTTATTCTCTCTTATAGAGGATCAAGAGGTTTCGTGCGTCTTCTCCGGTCCCGCCGAGGATGATCGGGGGTTCCGACAACAGCGACTATTGGACTAGCCGCGACGGCATCTCCTGGCTTACACCAAGACCTTTGTCAACCATAAGGGCGGGCAGACGCCATATCGTTAGGGTTCGCGTTTTCCATTGCAGCATCTATCTTGGGCATTGTCCAGTTCTTCCCTAACATAGGACTTCGACACGGCTCACGCTCAATCAGATTACTATTGCCACCTTCCCCAGGCGCCGCTCGTACCTCCTTTGGAGGTATCGGTACATTGCAACCCGCTCATAATCGAGACTGGCGCACCGAATTTTGCCAGGCGGTCGAATAACCGCCGATGACCCGGCGCGCTAACCCTGATTAAAAGGTCGAGGTCCTTCGTGTATCTCGGCTCGGCGTGAAAGCCGACGGCGATTCCGCCGACCACGAGATATCTAATCCCGTAGTCGTCGAGTGCCGCCAACAGATCGATCCAGTCTTTTAGCCCCGGTTCCAGGATGCATCACCTCGTGATAGAGTGCGCGTAGCTCGAAAATTGCCGCGACTCGTTCTTCCGGCGTCGCGCGTTGCCAAAAGGCGCGGTCGAACGAACCGTCATCTTCAGACAGTTTGCCCTTCGCCCCCATTCTTCGATTGGAACGCGACATGAGTTGATTATGGCGCGAAGTCGAGCCGCCGCAGGTAATCGTGGCTGAACGGCGTCTGACTCTCAAGTTGGCCACCTGACCCGGCGTCATCCGGCGTCTGTCGGGGGTGATTGCGGGATACGAAGGTCTTCTCTCAATGCACGTACTTCCCTGCGAAGCTCATCGAGCGCCGCTGCGCCCGCCAATTCCGCCTCTTCATTTTCTGCATCGCGGCCCACAAAGAAAGTTGCAAGCGCAGCAGTGAGATACCCGAACATCGCCAAAGCATAGAGGGCAAGAATTACGCAAAGAATTCGCCCTTCGGGAGTTTCCGGCCAATACTGGGAGCCCAATGTCGTAACGACCATTGCGGTCCACCACAGCGCCTCGCCATAACTTTGCGGACCGCCTTCAATGTGGCGTTCGAACGCAAAGACTCCGGCTGCTCCCGCAAACACCACGAGAACGGTGAGCGCGACGACATAGCCGAACCCGCGCCGTCCCAGGCTTGCCCCGAGCGCGCCCATGCCTCGGTTGAGCGAGGTAAGCACACGCACAAGTCGCACGCTCCGGCCCACGCGCGCAACGCGGAGCAGCCGAAACGCGTGGAAGATGCGAAAGATTCGAAGCGCCGGCAGTATCAGCGACAGGGCAACGAGCCAGTTCTTCTTCAGGTAGGCGATTTTCTCCGGCGCGAGGACGAACTCCACCAGAAAGCCGACTATGAAAATGATCCAGATGACAGTGCCCAGGACATAGAACGGGGTGCTCTCTCCCCAGACGAATTCGGCGATCAGGAGCGCGAGCCACACTAAGGCGAGCACCAGCATCGGGACCTCCAACCAATCCTGCACACGCTGTAGAAGTTTGGTTCGCTCCTTTTCGAGCTGCTGGTCATCTATATCGTTGCGTTCGTTCATGTGCTTTCCTACGGCTCACATCTGCGGTGTTGACTGAGTGCGATCGCAACGCGCGCGCTCGCGTGTAATGGATGTCCGATTCTGCGGTCGAAAGTACGAACTCGAGCGAATTAGGCCATCGCCCACGCACGGCAAAGATCGCGGGTTCGAAATCCCCTCCGGGGGGTACAACGCGAGGGAAGGATCGTCGGGCTGAAAACGGCAGCCCCCCTGAAGCTGGATTTCAGGAGGGCTACCGGGCTGCGGGACGCCGTTATCGAAGCTGGCCGTGAACTCTCCATTCGGCATGGCCAACCGCAAGGTTGATCCTTCCGGTAAAGGTGAGATCGCCGGTTGCTACGGCAAAGCTCCCCGTGCCGCTCACGATCGTGCTACTCACTCTCATCTGGTATAGCCCGAAACTGTTCACAGGAACGAGAACCGCGTCGTCGCTCGTCACCAGCGTGTTTCCTCCGCCGAAGTCGAGCGTATGGGTCGACGTTCCCACCAGGGTGTGCCCCGGGCCCGGCCCAAGGCTCAGAATCGTCGCCGTCGAGATTACCGAGTAAACGCTTTGGCCGATCCGGATATCACCGACTCCCTGGAGTTGGTTCGGGCTGATCGCGTCCGTTACGCCATTGCCCTGGACCGGGGTGGCATTGAATGCGGCCGCCGCTATCGCCAGGGCAAGCGCCCCGACAGCCAATGCGAGGCTGCGTAAAGAT
>JAICGT010000075.1 GCA_025922995.1 Fimbriimonadales bacterium | reverse complement strand
TTTCCCGGAGGGGCGCTGATGCGCACGCCGGCGCTGGTCCTCGGGATGCTGTACTACCGCCTGCGTGACGCCCTGTAGCGGCGCGTCGAGGTCACCACTTGGGCAGGATGCGTTCGCCCGGCAGCACCTCGTAGGGCGGGGCCCAGCCCTCGACCTGCCGCAGCCGCGCCAGCCAGGCCGCGATGTTCGGATGGCTCTGCGTGAACACGTAGCCGCTTTCTTCCGCGGGGTAGTGCAGGTAGGCCGACATCGAGAAGTCGGCGATGGTGGGCGCATCGCCGACGATGAAGGGGCGCGATGCCAGATGCTTCTCGACGATGGCAAAAGCGCCGTCGGCCCGATATCTGCGCTCGATGCCTCCGGGTTCACGGTTAGAATCGCGGCCGAGGTCCGCGAATTCGATCCGGAACAGTATCTCGATCGAGGAGAAGCCAAGCGCCTGTCTCGGTTCCTTCAGTTCACCGTTGCGTCGGTGGACGATGCTTTAAAAGACTCCGGAATGAAACTGGACGCCATCGACAAGGAGCGCGTCGGTTGCATGATCGGTTCAGGCATCGGCGGCTTGGATGTTCTCGGCGAGCAGCACCGCAGGCAGATCGACGGCGGTCCGGGTCGCGTTTCTCCGTTCCTGGTGCCGTACATGATCCCCGACATGGCAAGCGGCTACGTTTCGATTCGGCACGGCTTTCAAGGACCGAACTCTTGCGTCGTTACGGCGTGTAGCACAGGCGCCAACGCGATCGGCGATGCGATGCACATTATCCGGCGCGGTGAGGCGGACGTGATGATCGCGGGAGGCGCAGAGGCGCCAATCACCGAGATCGGGCTTGCGGGCTTCTGCGCGGCGCGGGCGCTGAGCACGCGTAACGACGAGCCTGAAAGGGCAAGCCGGCCCTTCGATGTCGACCGCGACGGTTTCGTGATGGGCGAGGGCGCGGGGATCCTGGTTCTCGAGAGCTTGGAGCACGCGCAGGCGAGGGGAGCGAAGATTTACGGCGAGATCGTGGGCTATGCGATGACGGGAGACGCCTACCACATCACCGCCCCGGAGCCGAACGGCGACGGAGCGCGGCGTTCGATGAATTTGGCGCTAAAGTACGCAGGCTTGGAGCCCAGCGACATCGGCTATATCAACGCACATGGCACGAGCACGCCCTACGGCGACCGCTTGGAGAGTCTCGCCATAGAGCGAGTCTTCGGAGAGGGAGCAACGGTTCCGGTAAGCAGCACGAAGTCTATGGTCGGGCACACCCTTGGTGCTGCGGGCGCCATCGAATCCATCGTTTGCATTCAAGCCATGAACTCAGACACACTTCCGCCCACGATTAATTTGGAAAATCAGGACCCCGACTGCCGACTCGACTACGTCCCTAATACAGCGCGCCCGGCAAGTGTCGAGTACGTCATGAAAAACTCGTTTGGCTTCGGAGGACACAATGTCACCCTCATCTTTAGAAAGTGGAATGGCTAAGAAAGACCCAAACACGACTCTCTTTGCGGTTGGTTGGATTTTGGTCCTTGTGAACTTGGCACTGATGGCCTGGGCAGTCTACGTGCCGATCGGGTTTTACCAGTACGAAAAAGACATCCTATTCTCGCTGGACACGGCGCAGGGCTATGCAAGGATAAACACGGCTTCGGTGATCGCCGCACTCGTGTTCGCGGGATTGCAGATTCTGTTCTTGGGTGGCCTCGCAAAAAAGATGCACAGTGACACACGGGAAACCGCGGCAGCCGAGGCAGCCCTCAAGATTGCACGGGCCGCCGCCGCGATTCTCGTCGTGATTTGCCTGGCGTCCCTCGTGGTCGACACCATGTATTTCCGCAAGTGGGTCGATTACTACGAGCTATTCGGTTAACCAGACCGCTTCGCTGCCGTCGGATCGTATCGGTTCTCCGGCGCAGGACGAGCATCGAGGATGGCCCGCGACAATGGCGTCTCTTTGTATTCCTGGAGCGGTTCGAACGCTGGGACGTCGGCTCGAACCCAGCGCAAAGCTTTGTGCGACGAGGTGAACGCCGTTTCCGCAGGAAGCGGCGGCGGCCAATCGATGTGAAATGCCGACGCGTTCAGGAGCTTGCCGCTATCGGCGACGGGTATCACGAGGTTGAACACCAAAGGGTCGCTGAGCTTGGCTAGCATCGCGTTTACCGCCTCGAATATCGGAGCCAACGACGGGAGCCCTGCTGCCGCCGGCGCATCGGGGGCTTCGCGTTGCGGCTCCATGCACAGCACGACGCTGTCGGCGTCTTCCATAGCGTCTTCGATGTCGCTCGTCGCAAGGATTGAAATGGGTGTTCCGGCGACTCCCGCAAAGGCTCTCGCAAGCCTGTCGAACAAATCGAGCAACTCCGCGTGCTCATCGTAAAGTGAGAGGCGACAGCCGGGATCGAGTGGCAGGCCGAACAGGGTTGCGAGCACAGGTCCGGCAGCACGGAGGCTGCCTGCTCCGATAACGGCAATCCGCGGGCCAATCGGCATAGAGTGGATGATACCGGTTAGTCTTCCGTTGGCTGCTGAGCGATGAAAAGGCGCTGGCCGTCGATAGCGTTGGCGAGTTCGATGAAATCTTCTTCGGGCAACGCCGTCCGAACCGGCTCGGTGACGATAACGCCGCCGGCCGGCGCCTCCTTCTCGATATGCGCGGCGACATCGATGACCTCGGCAAAACTGACCTGTGCGAGATCGCCATGGACCTCGCCGCTATGGAGGCCTATCCGCAGCCGGAACGGCACCGACAACGTATTGGCGGTTCGGTTGAATTCCGGCATGAGCGTTTGGATCTGGCGCGCCGCAGCGAACGCGGCGACCGGCGATTCGAACTCGGCCACGATTCCGTCGCCCGCGACCGACCTGACGGCACCGCCATTTCGGCTCACTTCTCGGCGAACGAAACTCGTGTATTCACGGAACGAGATTTCTACTGCCAAGGGGTTTGCCTCTTTCTTCATACGCGTGCTATGAACGACGTCGACGGCCATGCAAGTCACCTCCGCCGTCGCCATCCCAAGTGCGTGGCTTAGGCGCGCGATCTCGGAGAGAACGGCAGCTTGATCGCTAGCCTCGATCATGCGCGCTTTGTCGTGCTGCTCGTGGACTTTCGCGCCCGCACCGCCGACCCATGCCATCAAGAGGCCGAGCGGGAAGGCGTAGCCTGCCCACGGGAAGGTGTCGAGACTGACCAAGGCAGAGTGCGTGAGCTGCGACGGCGTGAGCCACTCTCGCCCCGCTGCGAGGACGAGGAAAGTAATCAAGCCCCCAAAGATGCCGTTCCTTGGCGCGCCCGACACGAACCCCACGATGGGGTAGGCGGCCATCACCAGAATAAGAGTGAGCAGGTACACAGAGACCTGAAGGGTTGTCGGGAAGTGACCCGGGGCTCCGACGGTGATTCCCGTTAGCAGCCGCACGCCGAACAGCGCGAGCCCGACGCCCGCCGCGAACAATATCCAGTGGCTCCTGAACCTTCTAAGGAGGGTTCGGTACCTCAGTTCGCTTCTGGCGGCGATGCTGGGCATTGTCAGCCGCTCGCGAAGGTGAACTGTGCGTTTGAGCATGTCGAGCCTATCGAGCTTTGTTTCGGCCTCAGCGAGCCTGTTATGCCGGTAGAACGCGCCCATAACGGCGGCAAGCGAAAAGAACCCAGTCAGCACCAGCATCGACCTCATCGCATTGAAAGCGTTGTCCATAAAGTTCGGCCAGGCAAGCGCGGTGCCGTCGCCGAGAAGGGCGTTGAGCAACGTCACGGAAGCGAGCCCAGCACCGACCGCCAGGGCCGAGGTCATTAGGGCGTATCTTAGCTGCCCGCGGAGAAAGTTGACTGCGACGAGCGTTCCGAGCGCAAACAGCAGGAACAGCATCGCAAGGGCGTCGGTGCTGCCTGCGGCATACGAATTGTAGTACCGATACATCATGAAGAACGCGAACGTCGCTACTGCCGAAGTTGCGAGCGGGCGCGCCTCGATGAGTTGGAAAAACCAGAGAAACAAACGCCGAGGAGAAAGCGACCGAGTCCGTTTTTCCGGTGGTGGTTGGGCGATTTCTTCCAGGTAGGCGAGGGTTTCTTTGATGAGGCTCTCAGATAGCCCGAACTCGTCGGCGAGGGACGCGGCAGGACGCCCGCGGCCCTCCGGATGTTGGCCAAGGTATTCAGCGAACCGCAGCAAGGGCTCGGAAGATTGGGTGGTCAGTGTTTGTTCGCTCAACCCAGCAACAGTTTACGGGACTTTGGGCCCAACGGGTTGCGGGCAGCGACGCTATTCTGCTTAGGGCCGAGTCTCGTCGTCCTCTTTGGTCGGTGACAGTTCCTCGGGCTTGATCCGCCACAGAGTGTCGGCAACGCTGTCACCGACGCGCTTCACCGCACCGGTGATTCTTCCGAAGCCGATGTGGATGGCGACTCCGGCCACGAGCCAGGCCATGGTTACGGCAAGGTCGTTCCAGACGGGCACGGTCACACCAATATCAAAGAATTCAACACGTCTTGGCCCAAGAGCGGCCCGGACGATGAAGTCTACGGTGCCCGCCGTGCCGGCGATTATGAAGTACGTCGACAGGAGGTAGCCGGCAACACGCTGAAGCGCGACCGAGTCGATGGCGACTCCTTGCTGCAACATGCCGGGGAACGCCCTTAGTGCGATTCCTTGCGTCATCCTCCATAGAATAACTCCGGCAAAGAACGACGCCACCGGATAAGCGAAACCGGGCAAAATTTGTACCCAGCCTTCGCCGATACCCGAACTATGCAGAATTGCTGCTTGTGATTTCACTGCGCTAACCGCGCTGACCAGCCTCAGGAGGCCGTCGACGATGAGGTACACGGCCATCGCACGCAGCAGGATTTCCAACGCATCGCGCTTGTTCATCCATGGAGAAGACGATTGGTAACGGGGTTCAGATGTGATGATGGCCAAACGAACGCCGTCGTGAGCCTACTCTTTCCTTTAGGCGGGTCTGTGTTTTGTTGCAGGGAGGCGGCGATTCAGCGCCGGACGTTGATAAGAATCTTTATCCACTTCTCGTTGAGCGGGTCGATGGCGACGCCCTTGCGGCCGCTGCTGGAGTGGATGAAGTATCCGTTGCCCATGTAGATGCCGGTGTGCGTGATTCGGGCCCGGGCGGAGTCGGTGAAGTAGAGGCGGTCCCCGGTCTGCAATTGAGACAGGTCGTCGATCGCTTGGCCGACGTAGCTCTGCTCCTGCGCGGTGCGCGGCAACGAAATGCCGTGCTTTCGGAAAAGCTGCTGGACGTATCCGGAGCAGTCGACGCCACCGGTGAGGCTATTGCCCCCCCACACGTAGGGCGTGCCGATAAACTCTGTGCCGTAGCGCACGATGTTGCTGCCGAGGTCGGTGCCGGTGATTTTGGGCGCCATGTCTCGGGCGAACCGACCCACCGACCCGCGTGTCGCGACGGGAGCGGGCTCAGGCTTGCGGATGTTCACATCGTAGGGCAGTTTCTCGAGCTGCTCGATGAGCATGAAGCCGTCGGTGCCGTCAGCCATGACCAGAGTCGCCCATTCGCCGCTGATCTTGCGGATGACAACGTAAGTGTCAGCCTTGACCTTGGCGTTGAGCTTCTTCGACTTGGCGTCAGGCTTGCTGTAAATTGCCGCCCCTTCTTTGACTTGGCCTAGCTTTCCGATAGCGGCACGCTCGGGATTCCGCTGGGAGTCCCGTTGTGCAAACGTGGTCGCAGAAGCCATTAAGCAGACCAAGATGACGGCGCAGATCCTAAACATTCTCATAAATAAGCCGTGTCTTCCCTCCGAAGAGTTCGAAGATTATAGCCGTTTTGGTTCCCGTTTGCAGGGCGCAAGTAGAATTGGGTGATGAAAGCGGCGACTGCGGTGTCGATAGTGGCGTTTTTTGGCGCAGCCCCGCTGGCGCTCGGCAGTTGCGATTCGAACGAGCAGCGGACCGTCCAGCAGGTCCTCGTGGAATACGGTCCAGCGGTGCGAGAGAAGTTGGAGCCGGTTGCCAAGCGACAAGGGGTCGCCTGGCCACCGAAGACTCTGACGCTGATCGCGCTGAAGTCCGAAAAGAAGCTCGAGGTCTGGGCAAAGGGCCTCAGCGGCAAGCAGAAACGCCTCGCCGTTTATCCGATTCTTGCGGCGAGCGGGAACCTTGGCCCTAAACGAAAAGAAGGCGATAAGCAGGTGCCCGAGGGGTTTTACAAACTGCCGTCGCTGAATCCGAACAGCAGCTATCATTTGTCCGTGAAGGTGGGTTATCCGAACGCCGAGGACATCAAGCATAGGACCGTGAAGAGGGATGAGATGGGCGGGGACATCTTCGTGCACGGCAACCGGGTGTCCATCGGCTGCATCGCGATCGGAGACAAGGCGATCGAGGACGTATTTTGCCTTGCTGCGTGGGCGAAGAGCCGGGAGATCATCATTGCGCCGGTCGATTTCCGGGCCGGTAAGACGAGGAAAGTCCGTAACGCCTGGGTGACGGACCTGTACGCGCGCCTG
>JAICGT010000074.1 GCA_025922995.1 Fimbriimonadales bacterium | reverse complement strand
CGCTCAGAGGAGCGGAAACCCGATCTCCGAATCTATCCTTCGGCGTACCGAAAGGTGTGCGTGGCCTCGTCGAAGTCAATCATCTTCGGCAGAAACATCCTGCGCTCAGAAGAACACCCTCGGTTGAACGCTCGTTGGAATTCAGAGGCGAAAGTCCTTACGATACTCGGCACGAGCAGGGAGTGCTGTACCGGAAGATAGCAGCGGTTCCCTTGGGGCGCCATGGCAGATCCTTCTAAGGCGTACTCGACATCGAGTTCATTACCAGTTCCCCCAGTTAGCTTGAGAAGGTGGTCGGTGGCTTGCGTCGTACCCAACTTGCAGGCGGTACATTGGCCGCACGATTCTGTTGAGAGGAACTTGGAGAAGAGCTGGGCGACCTGAACCATACTGGCGCTATCGTCATAGACGATGAATCCCCCCGAGCCGATGCCGGAACCAATCGACTGCAGGGCGTCAAAATCAAGAGGGGTATCAAGGGAGTCCGGAAGGATCACGGCGTTAGAAAGTCCGGAGAAGATCGCCTTAAGCCTGCGGCCGGCCTTGATTCCGCCCGCGTGCTCGTTGATCAACTCTTCCAGAGGCGTGCCTAATGACAGCTCGTAAAGGCCTGGTCGTCTAACATCTCCTGATACGGTGAATACCATTGTTCCCGGACTCGACCGCGTTCCGCACGACCGGAACATTTCGGCTCCTTCACGGATGATCCGGGGTATGTTTGACAGCGTCTCGACGTTGTTAACAACGGTCGGGTTCAGTTGACTCGGGTCACGGACAAACAAGCCTAGAACATAAGGAGGTAAAGCGGCCTCGCGTGGCATCGCTTCCCCACCTTCAATCACCTCGAGAAGAGCCTTCTCCTCACCGAACAGATAGTCTTCCGGGCCCAGAGTCAACTCAATCGGAATTCCGGCTAGAAAGCCGGCGGTCACCATTTCACTCAAAGCCCTTTGGATAGCTGCAATTTCTACGTAGAAACTTTTCTTGATACCGATGAACGCCTTCCTAGCGTTGATTGCATAAGCCGCTATCGCAATTCCCTCAAGCAGCTGGTAAGGATTCTTACGCATCAAGAAGCGATCCTTGAAGGTTCCGGGCTCGCCCTCGGCGGCATTGCAGACGAGATACTTCGTTGGACAAGGGTCATGTGCGACACTCGCCCATTTCAACCCGGTGGGGACGCCGGCCCCACCCCTGCCACGAAGGCCCGCTCTTTTGACCTCGGCGATGATGAACTCCGGAGGTGTTGCCAACGCTTTTGCAAGCGCCTGCCCTCCTCCGGCAGATTTGTAGGCTTCAATAGAACGAACCGATCTCACTGGAAGCAACGGAGTGAGATGACGTGAGGTGGTCTGCATGCGCGGCAAAGTCGGCGTCATTCGTCCCTCGTTGTGTGCTTCATGTTCAGTGAGCGTGATCCTTTCTCAAATCCTCGTGGCCACATACGGTCCGCCAAGACCCGGACTCCGCCCGTAGTATCAGGCCGATCATATCGGCGTTTCAGTTGGACCTGGTAATGCGGGCGAGTCTGAGTGCTCTTAGACCTCGGGCACCTACTGTCTCAAGCCTGCAGGTCGACGGTCGGCTAGTACACAACCTGTTCGTAAGGCACTTTTGATGATCTCGCGTCCATCTCTAGACGAGTAGGGTGCGATCAACATATCGTACGCTCCCCGCCACAGGACTTCGGACCACAGCCGATCGTTGATCACCCTGCTGTGCACCAGAATGCCAGGAGACGAAGAAGCGTCGAGGGTCAATCGCAGTACGTCAACCCAGTTCCCGTCAGGCAGGGTTACATCTGTTATCACGAGATCAACCTCATCCCGCAGAAGGGATCCGCGAAGCGTTTTCAGGTTTTTGTGAGCAGTCACGTCGACATGCAACGATCCAAGAAGCTCGACCAGGCGGCTCCGGTCCTCATCGGAGGCGACAGCTATCGCGACACAGGGCAGCGGGGCCGTGTTGTTAGCACCGCCTGAAGCAGTCGTGACCAGTCCGCTGTGCCTCTCGGTTTCGCTCCAAGTCTCGACATGATCCTCTAAGATTGCCGACGCAGACTGTGTTGCCATGTTCGGATCCTCCTATTGCCGTGAACCGGCCGAGTCCGCTGGCCCCAAAACTATCGCTAGGCCAGGCATTAGGAATGCGGCGTGGACAGCCGGCTTGGCTCCTCGCTGAGGACTGTAGGCGCCGTCACACTCCTGTTATCAACATCTGGGGACTCCGCGCGACCGTCAGGCGTACCGGCTTTCCGTCGACAGAATTCATCGACGGCGACCCACAGCTCATCAATCAATTCACCTTCGTTTGAAGGCCTCGGGCCAAACCAACTGATCTCCAGTGGTCGGGGAGCGAGCCTCGTATGCTCGGCAAAGCTGGTCTCGCGATGTCTAAGCTGCTTGACGCCGATCCGAGCAGAGTACGCTGGGATGCCGGTATTGAGAATTGAAAGACCTTCGGGGTCTTCCCTAAAAAAGAAACTGCCAACGGAGTACATTTCAAAACCTCAAAGCGCTGCCTACACTCGATCAGCGAACCTGAAAGGTAGAGGAGAATTGCACCCTCTAGAACTAGTCTAGGAGACGCCGGCCTTAATAAAAAGTAGAAAGAAAGCTATTGACTAGTAGAAAAGACCGACATATCATTCGGCTATGACCTGGCTCAACTACCACCACCTGCTGTACTTCTGGAAGGTTGCGAAGACCGGTTCGGTCACTGCAGCTTCGAAAGAACTTCGCCTTGCTCATCCAACGCTTTCGGCGCAGATCCGCACTCTCGAGAAGAGCCTCGGCCACAAGCTGTTTCGCCAAGTGGGTCGTAATCTCCAACTCACGGAGACGGGTCAACTCGCGTATCGATACGCGAACGATATCTTCTCGTTGGGAGAGGAACTGGTACAAACGATCGAGGGACGGCCCGCGAGCGGTGGAATCAGGTTGAAGGTGGGCATCACTGACGTTTTACCCAAGCCGATGGCGTACAAGTTTCTCGAACCGGCTCTCCAGTTGCCTGACGTGCGAGCTGTAGTGTACGAAGGAAAGCCGAACGAGTTGATGAGCCAGTTAGTGGTACATGAACTGGATCTCGTGCTTTCAGACTTTCCATTGGGGCCTCAGTTTACCCTGAACGCGTTTAATCATCTGCTCGGCGAGAGCAAGATCTCGCTATATGGGGCGCAAAGGCTGGCCGCGAAATACGAAAGCGGGTTTCCGCGCTCGCTGGAGGGCGCACCGTTTCTCTTGCCTACGGAGAACACGTCCCTGCGGCGGGTTCTGAATCAATGGTTTGCGAGTAGGCGGATTCGGCCACAGGTGATCGCTGAGTTTGAGGATAGCGAACTATTGAAGGAGTACGGACAGGCAGGTGGTGGCCTGTTTGCTGCTTCGACAGTGATTGAAGAGCACACCCTGCGTCACTATCGGGTTAAGACACTGGGGCACCTCGAGGCGGCCCGAATGCGATACTATGCGATCTCGCCTGAAAGGCGAATCACCAACCCGGCGGTGACTGCGATTATCGAGGCGGCAAAAAGCGAAATCTTCGGCTAAACGGCCGGGATAGGCTCGCGCTGATCCAGTATCAAACATAGGGGGGAGTCTTAGGTAACCCGAGGATCCTGCCGCGTGCCGTGCCGGAGCGCCGATTCCAAATTCCGGTCGCTAGCGAGGTGATGGGTAGATAGCGGCTGTAGCTCCAACCGCCTCGCACGGCCTTCCCAGTTTGCGCGCAGACGCCAGGGAGGTCTACATAGGATGTTACTCGTCACGCTTGCGTCAATCGTCACGCTCTTTGGTATCTCGAAGGAATTCTAGTAACGCCATTGATGCTGAGATCGGTACTTTTCGACCGGGATGAGGATTGTGGAAGCGACATTCACCGACGTTACAGTCCGGCTCCTGGGGACAAGAACCCGAAGGTGCATTGCGCTGAGACGACGAAATCGTCATGATCCGAGATCGATGCCCAGGAGCTTTCTGTCGCCGATCTCCGGTCGATCCCGCTCACTCCCCGTGTGATCAAAATTCTCATGCGCCGCGGCAGACGAGTTAGGGAAACAGCGCCCGCCAACAATCTAATTATGCTTGCTAGCCCAATTGACTTGTGGAGATTACCAGCTTCCCCCGTCCCTGCCTCGCAACAGTCCCGGCATACGCCCCCGTGGCAGCGGATACAGGCAGGACAGTGTCGAGCACCGTCTGGAGCTTTCCCGCCTCTATCAGCTTGCCGACCTCCACGAGCTGCGTGCGGCTTGGCTCAACGATGAAGAACGCTTGCCGAACACGCTCGTCTGGTTCCGACTCGCTGTCTACCGCAACTGTCACTGAGCGGCCGCCCGGCTTCAATACTTGCCAGGAGCGTCGCAGGATATCACCGCCGACCGTATCGAAAACGAGGTCAATCTCACGCACGCAGTCCTCGAACGGTGTACCCCGGTAGTCCAGTGCGTCGTCAGCACCTAGTGATTTCGCGAGGACGATATCGCTCGCCGACACCGTGGTAATCACCTGCGCCCCATGTGTATGAGCCAGCTGAACAGCAAACATGCCCACGGCTCCTGCCCCGCCATGGATAAGCACACGTTCTGCAGGCTGAAGCCGGCCGCGCTCCAACAACCCTTGCCACGCGGTTAGGGCACTCATGGGCACCGAAGCAGCCTCCTCATGACTCAGCCCTCGCGGCTTGTTCGCGATCCACTCGGGCCTCGTAACGCAATACTCGGCCAAGGCTCCTTCGGCGAACCAGTCGTTCATGCCGTAGACCTCCTGGCCGATGGCGGAATCCGTAACACCTTCGCCGCACTCCGCGATTTCGCCGGAAAACTCATGGCCGAGCACGGCAGCGTTGCGAGGACCGCCGTCTCTGGTGTGCGAGGTCGGGTACCAGAGCAACTCGGTGGGTGTGACTGCTACGGCGCGGACCCGCACCACAACCTCACCCGGCTGCGGCTGAGGCCGGGGCATCTCCTCTTCGACCAGCAACGGTTCTGGGACGGACCTTACCAACCGCAAGGCTTTCATCACTCACCAGTCTCCTTCTTCTGAGCTCAAACACCTACCCGTGGCACGTTAGGCGCCAATCCGGTTTCCCTTAAGACTCAAGAACTCGGCTATGGCAGATGCTCAGTGTGTCATTCGGTCGTCTCAACTTTCGGCCTGGCAGTCGACGTATCGGCACTACGTTCGCCTTCCTCTGTACTTCTTCCGAGCGCCTGACGTTCAGATTCGACGCCAACGTAAAGCCGATACATCGACATCCGAGCCGAAGGGCGAGACGTCCGGATGACAGACTCCGGCAACTGCCACGCTAGATCTCTGATTCTCAACGAGAACCTCGTTGGCTCCAGGCTTGCTACTGAGACACTACGCCCTCGGCATGAACCGATCTGGAGGCAAGATTATGCATGCGGACACCGCAGTCGGCAGTTTGGCAGCCGGTGTTGAATCAGCTTGTAATAATGTAGAGCCGTTTCGTACGACACATCACCGCGTACTTATTCTCGGCGGCGGGTTCGGAGGATTGCTCGCTGCGAAGGCCCTCCGGCGAGCGCCCGTGCAGGTGACGCTGATTGATAAACGCATCTTCCATTTGTTTCAGCCGCTGCTCTATCAGGTAGCGACGGGATCGCTCGCAGCCGGACAGGTCGCGGCACCCCTGCGGGGCATCCTGCGGAGACAGAAGAACGCGCGCGTGCTGTTGGGCGAAGCCGTCGATGTCGACCCCGCAAGCCGGACCGTGCTCCTCGGCGACGGAGACCGCATCGAGTACGACTCGCTGATCGTGGCAACCGGATCGCAGTCGTCGTACTTCGCCAACGACCACTGGCGGCAGTGGGCTCCCAGCCTCAAGAGCATGGAGGAAGCGACCGAGATCCGCGATAAGATCTTGTACGCGTTCGAGGCTGCCGAGCGGGCGCAGAGTCCCGAGGAGCGTTGCGCCTGGCTCACGTTCACGATCGTTGGGGCGGGACCGACAGGCGTGGAACTGGCCGGCGCTCTTGCCGAGATCGCGACACGCACCCTGCGCGACGAGTTCCGCTCCATCCGGCCTGAAGAGGCGCGGATCCTAATCCTCGACGGATCTTCACGCGTGCTCTCGAAATATCCCGAAGAACTTTCCGCGGAGGCGGAACGGGCGCTCATACGTTTGGGCGTGCGCATCCGAAATCGCACCCGAGTGACTCGCATCGACGGCGAGGGTGTAACGTTCCGTGTACCGGACGGCACAGAGTCCCGCATCATCACGCGAACGGTTCTGTGGGCGGGAGGAGTGATGCCATCGGATTTCACCCGAACGCTTGCTGCAAGACTTGGCGTGGAAGTCGACGATGCCGGCCAAATCCCCGTAGGTCCCAACCTGACGGTTCCGGGCTACGAGAACATCTATCTGGCCGGAGACCTTGCGCTCGTCCGAGGGCCTGATGGCTCGCCGCTACCGGGAGTCTGTCAGGTCGCGATGCAGCAAGGCGTGTATGCGGCCCGTGTGATTCTGGCTCGACGCAAGGGCCGCCGACCTCCGAAGCCCTTTCGGT
>JAICGT010000073.1 GCA_025922995.1 Fimbriimonadales bacterium | reverse complement strand
TGCTGCCGGTTAATGCCATTCGCGCGCCGAAATAAAGCACCAATGCGGTGGCGACCGCAATGACAACATCGGTCGCCCGCTCCAAGCCTGCCGAAAGACGGGCGCCTTTCGCATCGGCTTTTCTCGCCTCATCGTTTTTACCGACGAAGACGCCCGCGAAAGCTTCTTCGAGTCCGAGCGCCTGAACCGTTTTGATCGCTGTTATCGATTACGAAGCTGTCGCTGCCATAGCGCCTTCGCGCCGTCGTTGGATGTTGGCAACTTCTTGGATTTTGCTGCCAATTCGCATCGATGCCAGCCAAAAGACTGGAAGGGCAGCAAGCGAGATCAATGCGAGCCGCCAATCCATGAACAGCATGAAGATCAGCATTCCCAACACGACAAGGACGCTGCCCACGAGCGGCAAAATCGCGGTCACAAGGGCATCGCGCAGCATGTTGACGTCGCTGATCACGCGTACGACAAGATCGCCGCCGCGAGCTTCGCTGTGGTAGCGGAGACTTAGTCCTTGTAGGTGTCGATATATCTGATTCCGGACCTTTGCCAAGACGGTATTACCGACCACCGACAGAATGACCTTGTTGAAATACTCCGCTATCGCGCGCATAAACGAAATTGCGACAACTGCAATTGCGCTAATTAGAAGTAAAGATGTATCACCGCTACCTATGACCTCGTCGATCACGAATTTCAATGGCCACGGTTCCAAGACGCGCAGAATGATGCTTGCAAGCAGTGCTCCGAGCGAGCCCGCAAGCGGCCACTTTTGGTTGCCGATCAGCGGCCAAAACCTGCCATAGGCTCGCCTGAGTGAGGACGTGGATGCGCCGAGGCCGCGTTTTCTCGGCATTCTAGGCCGGCACCTCTACGTTCAGAGCCCTTTCGGCGACGGTCTTCCAGGTGAATTCCGACATCACTTTTCGCCTGGCGTTCCCGCCCATCCGAGAACAAAGCTCCTGGTCGTGCATCAGGTGTAGTATCGAATCCGTAAGTGCCTGTCGATCTCCCGGGTCAACCAGAATGCCGTCGACATTGTCAGCTATCACCATCGGGATATCGCCAATGCGAGATGCAATCACCGGCAGGCCGGCTGCCATGTATTCGACGATTTTGAGTGGCGAGAAATAGAACGGCTCTTGCTTGGGATAGGGTGCTAGGCCAGCGTTCATCGATGCCAACAAACCGGGGACGTCCATCGGGTCGACGGCTCCCGTCATTTCTACCCCGTCAACATCTTCGAGGAGGTTCGCCATCGGCCCGTCACCAATAACCAGAAGGCGAATATTCGGTTCATCGCGTCTGGCAGCTAGGAAGGCTTCAAGGAGGATTTCAATGCCATGCCAGGGTTTTAGTGTCCCGAGAAAACCGACTGTAAATCGCGTATCGGGCCTCGTTGGCCGTAGGTTTTCGGGAAAGCGCTCCGGCGAAATGCCATTTGGGCAGACCTGGAAGTTGGGGTTCGCACAATGTTCGAGCATATAAGAGATCAGGCCCGAACTTACGAGTAGGATTTTCGACGCCGCGTCAAAAGACCGAGCAGCAGACTCCTTCGCAGCAAAACTGTTTACTAGCGTACGATGGCGCGATTGTTCGTCGATTAGCGGCGAGTTTATTTCTAGGACGCCGGGGATACCATGCGCTTTGGCGAACTCCATACCTGCATGCGCGAAAAGGCTATGCCTCTCGTATACGAGATCGTATGGACCTTTCCGCTCTAGCTCATCGGAAAGCTCGCGGTTAGCTGACAATTGCTTTTCCTCACGGTCTGCAGCGGTCTTGCCGCCTATCGGCGAAAGAAGCGCACCCGACCGTGGGGAGAAGAGGTCGACGACGTGATCTAGCTCTCTGAACGCAGCCATCATTTCACGAACATGCACGCTTGCGCCCTTTGTCCCCTCGGCCGAGATTCCGGGATCCATGCAAACGTATGCGATTCTCAAACCGCTACCTCGGCTCGGCTGAATAGACCACGCTGTTTGCCGGTGTTAATCGTCGCATCGAATTCACGTTCGATTAGGCGCCGACCGGACTCCGCATAATGCCTGCGCATTTCTGCGTCGTCGATTAGTCGCAACATTGCATCGGCCAAGGCAACGGCATCGTATTGTGGGACGATGAGTCCTGTATCACCGTGTTTCACGACCTCAGGAATACCCGTCACGTCGGTGGATACACAGGGCGTCCCAAGCGCCATCGCCTCTAGGATCACGGTAGGCAGGCCGTCTCGATTTCCGTCGGCACCCACGACGCAAGGTGCCGCGACGACCGAAGCTTTTGCGATTTCTTTCGCCACGTCGGCCTGTGGCAATGGCCCAACCATGTCGACGAATTGTTCTACGCTGCTGTCTGAAATTGCGGACTTTATAGTTTCCTCTTCCTCACCTGTTCCTATTATTCGACATCGAAAATCGACGCCGCGATCCTTTAGGATTCCACAGGCTTGTACGAGCGTCGGCAAACCCTTTTTTTCAACAAGACGGCCAACGAAGACGATGGTTCTGTCTCGATGGTCGGGATCGTGGTACGTGAATCTGTCTAGGTCGATTCCGTTATATATGAGTAGAATCTTGCTCGCAGACTCGGGGAATCGCTCGGTCAGATTTTCGACGTTGAATCGGCTAACCGTCACAACACCGAGAGCGTCCGCTATTTTTGTGCGGATGTCTTCCTCGACAACTGACTCGTGGAAGATGTCCTTGGCGTGTGCCGTAAAAGTGTATGGGATGTTCGCCAAGCGCGATGCAATGCGAGCGATAGATGTTGCGACGCTCGCAAAGTGCGCGTGAATATGCGTATAGCCGCCTTCCTTGAGTTTTCGCGCAAGAACGATTCCTTGGTAGAGATTTAGCACCGGCTCGCCAATGAACGCGTCTAGCGCGCGCCAATCACTCGAACAGGCTGCGGCACACTGTTGCATCGCCAGCCACAACTCCGCCGCGCGAACATTGTCGCTAGGAATATATTCGACCGGCGCCTTCACACGGGAGATCACATCCTGAAAGTGCGTGTCGATCGGTGGCCGTACACTGAAAATACCTATTTCCAGGCCGGCGCTCTCGTGCCCGAGAATTTCATTCACAATGAACGTCTCAGAAAATCTCGGATAGCGCTTTACGACGTATGCGACTTTAGACTCCAATTGATTCTCCCCTCCGAAAGTTGTGCAATAGGCGGCTGCATCCATTTAGGTCGATACTCAGTTCCCGATGTTCGTCCTCGCGCCTGTTAAGGTACTCGGAAATCGCATCGGAGCTCAGTTGTTCCATCGAGAGCGCGGCCACGGCATTGCGGGCGGCTAGCCGCTCGGCACGGATCGTCTGTTCCAGGCGAGGCTTGCTCCGCGGAACGATGAGCGCAGGCTTTCGATTGGCGAGGATTTCGCACACCGTGTTGTATCCTCCCATCGAAACGATTCGATTTGCGCGACTAAGGTGTGGGCCGACGTTTTCGAAGCGCCTGACAGTGACGTTTTTTCGTTTTCGAGCCTCAGCCGCGAGGTCGGCAAGCTCGTTCTCGGGCATGAATGGCCCCGTAATCAATACACCCTGCTTCGCGTCGCCGTAGTCGGCGCTTAAAAAGGCTTTGGCAAGGTCGTATCCGTCTTGGCCGCCGCCGACGAGGCAGAGGGCTTTGTCTGCGACTCTAGAGCTGGAGACCGGCGCAGGTGCGAGGTAGCCTGTGTACGTTGCTCGTTCGCGCAATTGCTGCGAAAAAGCGTACTCGGTACGCACATCAAAAACGTTTGGATCACCGTAAACCCAAATGTCGTCGAAGTAGTCGGCTACTAGAGCTTCAAAGTTGTTTGCTTCCCATTCCCGTTTTGTCGACTCCGCATCGTCGAGGATGTCGCGCAAACCAAGGATTGCCCTCGTACCTCGGTCTTTCAAGGCCTTGAGGGAGGGAAGCAATTCGTTGCGTGCGCCGCCTGGCACCTTGTCCACAATGAGCGCGTCCGGTTGGAATTCCTGGAGCGCACGTTCGATTGTTGCCGCGCGAAGAGAAGTCAACTCATCAAGAGGAATCGGGAGGGACCGACTCGTATATTCGCCATTGAGCAGTTTCTTGTAACCTGGCAGCGCGAGCACGTCGGCGCATCTTGGCCTCGGAAGACGAAGGCTCTCCGGTACACCGGATATGAGGAGAATCGCAGGCTCGGGATCGAGCGCCGAAAGACTTCGTGCAATCAGCAAGTTTCTTCGAATGTGCCCGAGGCCCATCGTGTCGTGAGAATAAAGAGCGATTCTTTTCGGTCTCATCTTGTAACTCCCATGCCGGTCAAGTGCAAGCCGGCGTCTTGTATTGCGTTAATATCGAGTGCGTTGCGACCGTCTAACACGACATTGCCTCGCATTGCCGATGCGATCGGTCGCCAATCGAGTTCGGAATAAACGGGCCATTCCGTGACCAGTGCGATTGCGTCGGCATTCTTTGCCAGCGCGATAATATCGCCCGGTCGGGCCACAGGGTCGTGCATTTCGACTTCCGCGCCGAAGTCGATCAACAGCCGGGCAATGTGAAGACTCGGCGCATCACGTAGATCATCGGTTCCCGGCTTGAACGTCATTCCTAGCAGCACGATCTTCTTGCCGTCAAGTCCACCTACGAGGTCGTTTAGCTTGCGGACAAATCGCTCGCGCTGGCGCTGATTTGTAGACCTTGCCGCGCCCACGATCTCCATCGGCGCGCCGAGCCTTCGGCCCGACGCAACAAGAGCGAGCGTATCCTTGGGAAAGCAGGATCCGCCCCAGCCAAGGCCGGCCATGAGAAAATCGTTGCCGATCCTCCTGTCTAAACCAATTCCGTGGGCGACGTCGGTAACGTCCGCCCCGACCAGCTCCGCCAATTCGGCAATTTCATTGATGAAACTGATCTTAGTCGCAAGGAATGCGTTTGCGGCGTATTTAGTCAATTCTGCAGATGCACTGTCCGTGCAGACCCAAGCCGGTTTATCGTATCCGTTCGGCCGGGGCAAGAAGGGCGGCTCGGGAAAAGATTGATCCACGATCGGTGCATAGAGCTTACGGAGGACACTTTCTGCTCGTGCGTCATCGCAACCGACCACGATCCGCTCCGGATACAGTGTGTCGCGTAGTGCGAAGCCCTGTCGAAGGAATTCCGGACTGGACACCGCGGTGATCAACGGCGTCGATCGAAGCTTTTGCTGGATCTTTCGAACGCTGCCGATCGGCGCGGTCGACTTATTAATCAAGAGCATCGGCGAGCTATCTGCGAGCGCTCGAATCTCCTCGACCACAGACCACAGTGCACTGAGGTCGGACGTGCCGTCCTCGAAGGTAGGCGTGCCGACGGCGATAATTGCCACATCCGAGCCCCGCAGATCCGCGAAGTCGGTTGTGAAGGAAATCCTGTCCGCAAGGCTCACGAGCAGAGCTTGTGCATGCGGCTCATAAAACGGCAGCTCACCGGCGCTGAGCTTAGCTATCTTTTTCTTGTCGACATCGACGCAGGTGACGCTGTGCCCCACGTGTGCCAACGCTAGCGCCGACGAGAGGCCGACATAGCCCGCTCCGCAAACCGCGACCGACAGTGCCGTTTCCGCTCCGGCACCGTCGGACAACCTTGTACCGCTATTCAATTCTATTGCCTGCACCTTCTAAATGCTCCTTTTCCGGCGATGTGCCGCATGATCACCAAGAGGACGGCGTAAGACAAATTGATACAACGGTTAAGGATGTATCTCCTTGGAGGCGCATCGCCTCTTGATACAGAGGTTCAAGAATGAAAAGATCACTTACACTTACCATCGCGCTTGGCTGCGCCGCCGCCCTTTACGGAGACGGATTCGAGTCTCCCCCTTACAACGGCACATCAGCCGGAATCGTTCTGTCGGGCCAGCAAGGTTGGATCAACCCGACTCCCGGGCTACCGGACTTCAGGGTATACGACTACCCGGCCAATGCGTTGGGCTTCGCCAATAACCCCCTGGGACAGGGCCAGTTTATCGCGGGCGTCTGCGGCGCTAACCAGACTTATGCTCGCGTCGAGAAGGCGAACGCGTTCGGTACGGCCGACCTGTGGACAGTTTCGTATATGATGAACGTCAAGTACAACGGCGTCCCCCCGGCTACGAACAATATTGCCAAGTTCTCGCTTCAGCCTGGCGAAACGGCAGCGACATTCAATGCGACTGCCCAATGGCCGAACGGGCAAACGCCGACGCAGTGGCACTACGGCTACGAAGTCGCAGATGCGCTCGGTGTCATGAATGGAACCAATGTGTACCCAAACACGCAATGGCGCTTTCTGCCGACAAACCAGTGGTTCCGCTTCTCGACCACGTTCGATGTCGACACGCGAGAGATACTTTATACGACGATGACTAACATGGCCACAGGCGTGACCTACGCCGAACAGCCGATCGACTGGTTCCTGTCTTCAGGGTCCACGCCTAGCGCGATACGGTTCTTTGTCGGCGGAACAACCGCGGGCAACGCGATCGCAATAGACCACCTAAATGTTCGTCCCGGCGGGGTCGTGACGCCGGACAGCGTTACGGCAATCCGCGGAAGCGTGGTTGCCGCCGGCGTAATCCGCACCCTTGAGAG
>JAICGT010000072.1 GCA_025922995.1 Fimbriimonadales bacterium | reverse complement strand
GCCTTGGCCAACCGTAAAGGACACATCGTCCAAAGCCTGAAGATGCTCACGCTTAGACCTCTTCCACCAGAGCAGCATTCCCTTGAGAGAGCCGTACGCCGACGTATGCAGCAAGAACTCCTTATTCAGATGTTCAACCCGAATTGCCGCGCTCATGGCCGCTCCACAAACAACCACTTCTTGCGATTAAACAAGTGATAGCCCAGAATTAACGTGCCGAAGCAAATCATCGCGCAAATGCCGACCATTCCCCAATCGAGCGGAATATAAGGGTATTCAAAAACCGCCCCGGCGCGCGACATCGTAACCTCCTGCGGATCGAGCATGACCTTGCGATACGCCGTCATCAGCATGGCAACAGGATTTAGGTGATATAGGTTATAAACAAGTTGACGCTGCGCGTCGGGAATGCCGGAAGCGTAAAACACCTGCTCCGAGAAGTACATGATCGGTGAAAGGAATAGTAGCAAATACAGCCCTACGCTAACCACATACTTCACGTCCTCGTAAAACGTATTAAACGCGCTTATAATGAGGGCAAGCCCAAGAGTGAGCGCAAGCTGCAAAACAACGATAATCGGTAAATAGAAGACAGTCGGCCGAAACGGGTTGTCGCCGGGGTTTAGGCGCCAAACAATCATCAGATAAATGAAGAACACGACCATCGCCAAAAGGAAGTGGACAAAGTTTGCCAACACGCTTCCGATCGGCAGGATCTCTCGCGGAAAGTAAATTTTCTTTAATAGAGGTATCTGACCGGCGATCGACTGGGCAGAGTCGAGCAACGCCAACTGGAAGAACATGTAGGGAAGATAGGCCGCGAGAACGTACGCGCTGTAGTTCTGCACCTGCTGGCCCATCACATACTTGAACACGATGGTCATCACCATCACCGTCACCAGAGGGTTCAGGATCGACCAAAAGAACCCGAGGTACGAGTTCTTGTAGCGGATGCGCAACTCGCGGAACACGACCGTCAGGAGCAACTCCCGATATCTCCACAGTTCCCGCAGTTCCTCCCTCATGCGCCCGTGGAGTTTACTCCGTTGTGGCGCAGCCTGTGCCGAGCCTGTGAACGGGCTGTCCTGAGGCTCCGTAGTGTATAATTACAAATTCGGAGTTCATGTGCGCAACTGGCTCCCACTTACACACTATGGCACTCTATCCCGATGGCGACAAACTCGACAAGTACCCAAGCCGGTACGTTCTGACTAACCTTGCAGCACGAAGAGCCAAACAGATAAAAGACGGGGCTCCCCCGCTCGTAGTAACCGAATCCACGCACCCTCTGACGATCGCCCTCGAGGAGATCGCGGACGGAGCGATCCAAGCCATATTCCGAGAGGGTGAAATCGAAATTTCACCGACCGACACGCTGCAGTCTATGGACTTGCTCGCGCAGGAAGCGGGCACGCTCGATGCGGGCTTTGCCGATATCGGCGCCGTTTTCGGAACCGGGGGCGAGGATGCCGAACTTTCGGCGCCGTCGGGCAATGGATTTCATGACGAGGCGATTAGCCTCGATGAGCTGATGGCTGAAGAGAACGCCGAAGAAGACGCCCAAGACGACGGGGAAATCGACACGCTTGCTGCTATCGCGTCGATAACAGGCTTGGAAGACGACGACGACGAAGACGACGAGACCGAGGAGTAGCCTCTAAACAGGCATGGCCGGCGACTACTACGAAATACTCGGTGTAGCCCGAGACGCTTCGCCCGACGAGATCAAGTCGGCTTTCCGAAACTTGGCGAGAAAATTCCACCCGGACGTTAACACCGACGATCCAGACGCCGAGGAAAAGTTCAAGTCTATAGGCGAAGCTTATGCAGTTCTGAGTGACCCGAACAAGCGGCGGGAGTTTGATCAATTCGGCAGGGTCTCCGACTTGCCGCCCGACATGGGCGATTTCGGCGGCATCGGGGAGATCTTCGAGATGTTCTTCGGCGCCGGGTCTGCCCGCCGCCGGGGACCCCAGGTCATCCACGGCAACGACCTTCAGGTCGACGTCACGGTCGACTTGGCGGAAGTCGTAACCGGCGCAAAACGCACACTGTCTTTCGACCGCCACGAGTTGTGTGCCGATTGTAAAGGAAGTGGCGCAAAGGCCGGCACGTCTCCAAAGACATGCCCGGATTGCGGCGGGTCCGGCGTGGTCGTCCAACTTACCAATACGTTCATGGGTCAGATCAGGCGGACAATGCCGTGCCCCAAGTGCGGCGGCGAAGGGCAGTTCGTCGAGATTCCGTGCGACAAGTGCAGCGGGGCGAAGGTCACCCTCAATCGCGTCAAGGTCGAAGCCAACATTCCGCCCGGAGTCGACAACGGCACCGTGCTCCACATGCCCGGACAAGGCGACGATGGCATCAACGGCGGTCGTCCCGGTGACTTGTACATTCCCGTAAGCGTAAAGGCAGACCCGCGGTTCGTTCGGGACAAGCACGGCCTCATCACACACGCTGCGATCAGTTATCCGAAGGCGGCGATGGGCTCGACTCTGAGCCTAGAAGGCATCGACGGCACGTTTCAGCTCGTCGTACCGCCTGGGACACAAAGCGGACACGAGTTTCGCGTTCGTGGCCAAGGCGTCCCACCTGTGGGCGGAGGAGAACGTGGCGACCTGCGCGTACGATTGAATGTCACCGTTCCCCGCGAATTGAGCGAGTACCAAAAGCAGTTGCTGGATTCCCTGGAGAAGACCTTCGACGGCGACGCGCCGCAACAAGCCGGCGACGACAAGGGATTCTTCGGAGACTTCCTAAAGTCGGTCAAGAAATGAACTGGATCTCGGTCAGGGCCGAAATGTCTGACCCGGTGGAAGATCCGTCCGCTCTCCACGAGATATTCGCTTTGCATGGCCTTGAGGCAACTGTCGAGCACGATGACCCTCCCGGCATGAGCGCGTACTTCTGCGAAGAACCGGATTCTAATACCAAGATCGCGCGCCTCGGCGAAGCTCTACTCGACTTCGGCGCGACGCGTGTGTCGGCGGAGGTCGTCCCCGAGGAAGATTGGTCGGACTCCTGGAAACAGTTCTTCAAGCCGCGTGAGATCGGTTCGAAGTTCATCATCAAGCCCACCTGGGAGGAAGTCGGCGCAACCGACCGCATGATCATCGAACTCGACCCCGGCCAGGCGTTCGGAACCGGAGAGCACGCCACGACGCAGCTCTGCCTGGCGATGCTCGAAGAGGCGGTTGAAGTCGGTGACGTCGTCATCGACGTAGGCTGTGGCAGCGGCATCCTTTCGATCGGGGCAGCGAAGCTCGGAGCAGAGGTGCATGCCACGGAGATCGACGCTCCCGCCGCAACGGTGGCAGTCGAGAACGTGCGCCGCAACGGCGTCGGGATGGAGATCGCAGTCGCTGAGAGCATCCCGTCGACGTTCCCCCTGGCAGACGTCGTGGTTTCTAACATCGTATCGGCGACTCTGATCCGTCTGGCGGCAAACATCGCGGAGCACATGCTGGCGGACGGCGTCTGGATCGCTTCCGGAATCATCCCGGCAAACCTGCCCGACGTCATCGCCGCGGCAGAGGCGCAGGGTTTCAAGGAAGCGGCAAGGCGCGAAGACGGCGGCTGGGTCTGCATGGTCTTTCGTCGGTAAACTTGCAGGCGATGTATAAACGCATTGATGGGCGGGAATTCGACGAACTGCGCCCGGTTACTTTAGAGGTCGGCATCGCCAAGTTCGCAGAGGGCTCGTGCCGGATAACGGTGGGCGACACCATCATGCAGGTCACAGCGACCGTCGAAGACCGAGTCGCAGGCTGGATGAAGGGGAAGGGAAGCGGCTGGGTCACCGCGGAGTACTCCATGCTCCCGCGCTCCGGCAGGCAGCGCAACCAGCGCGACAACATGCGCCCCAACGGCCGTTCCCTGGAGATTCAGCGCCTGATCGGCAGGTCGCTAAGAGCCGTCGTCGATCTCGACGCGCTCGGCGAGCGCACGATCACGCTCGACTGCGACGCAATCCAAGCCGACGGCGGCACGCGAACAGCAGCCATAACCGCGGCGCAGGTGGCTCTGGACCAGGCCTTCGATTGGATGATCGAGAAGCGCATGATCCTCAAACGCCCCATGCAAGAGCGCATCGCAGCGGTCAGCGTCGGCGTCGTTCGTGGCGTAGAGCTCCTCGACCTCAACTACGCCGAGGACAGCGAGGCGCAGGTCGACATGAACCTCGTCATGACCGACAAGGGCAGGTACGTCGAGGTCCAGGGCACCGGCGAGGCGAGCCCGTTCCCCGAAGAGCAGCTTGCCAAACTCCTCGGCCTCGGCAAGCGCGGGATCAGGCGCCTGATCGAGTTGCAGGCCGAAGCCACCGTTGTGCTTTGAGGCTCGTGATCGCCACGGGCAACGCCGCCAAAGCGGGTGAGATGACGGCGATATTGCAAGAGCTCTTGCCCGGTTGGCAACTGCTTTCGCTGGCTGAGTTTCCGCCGGCGCCGGAGCCTGATGAAACCGGCGACACCTACGCCGAAAACGCCGCGATAAAGGCGGAAGCGGCGGCGCAACACACGGGAGAGCTTTGCCTCGCCGACGACGCCGGCCTGGAGATCGACGCGATGGACGGCGCCCCCGGCGTGCGGAGCAAACGCTTTGCGGGCGCAGACAGCCCGTTCCCGGTCAAGATCGCCGCGATCCTGGCTCACCTTGCGGCGAATCCGGATCGCCCGAGAACCGCGCGGTTTCGCTGCGCGGTCGCGGTCGCGTCTCACGAAACGACCCGCGTTTTCGAGTCCGCCAAAGAGGGCATCATCGCAGCCGCGCCCCGAGGAAGCAAGGGCTTCGGCTACGACCCGATCTTTGTTTTGCCCGAGTTGAACAAGACCTACGCCGAGCTCGACGCCGCCCACAAAAACCGCATCAGCCACCGCGGCATAGTCCTCGCCGAAGCCGCGGCGTGGCTCAAAGCGTCGCAACGGCGCTGAGCCACTTTTAGTCACGCGCAGAGTACCCCTAGTGTGACGAAAAGTCGGGCGGAATGGCTTGCGGTGACTTTTAATGTGACTAAAAGTCGCGCGGAATGACTTGCGGTGACTTTTGGCGTGACGAAAAGTCACGCGGCATGACTGACGGCTACCCCCGCTCCAAGCGGAAGTTGCAGGAAACCATTAGGAATTACCTCCGGCGACAGCGGGGGCAGCGCTGGGAGGCTCGCTACCAGCTTCCGCCGCCGCCGCCGCCGCCGCCGCCGCCGGAGAAGCCGCCGCCGCCCGAGAAGCCGGAGCTTCCTCCGCTGCCGCCGGACGAACGGGGCGGGGTCGACGCTGCCTGCGCGATGGAGTTGGTCGTGCGCTCGAGGTCGCTCGAGAAGTACGCGGCGTTGAAGGGGTAGCCGGAGTGGTACCACCGCGGGTTCTCGGTGAGCATGCCGCGGAACGCCTCGGTCCACTGAGCCGTGACGCCGAACGCGACCGCGTAAGGCAGGTAGGACTCGAACAGAGCTTGGTCGGGATGTTTTTCCGACATCCAGTCGAACTCCTTTTTCCTCGCTCGGGTTAGGAACTCCTCAAAGCCTTTCACCTGTTGCCTGACGGTCGAGCCGATCTTGGTGCGCCTGGGCATGTGGTTGGAAAACAGCCCTGCGATCACCAATCCGATCACGCCGCCGACGACCGCCGGAACCGGGTTGAGGAACGGGCTCAGCACCGTGGCGAGGATTCCGAGCGCGATGACTCCGAAGCAGCCGACGGCGCAGGAAACTCCCTTGGCTGTCGACGGCTTGAAACCGTAAAACCCGCGCTTCAGCACCTCGCCCTCGATTTTCGATGAGACCTCGCCCTTGCGCGGTGCGATGTCGGTTCGCATGTCGGTTTCGTCGATTCTCGTCGTGCCTGACGCTTGTAGCAGAGACAGCATCTTCTGCTCCTCGGGGCTTAGGTCTTTGTCCGTCTGGTCGCCCGACTTCATGATGACCGTTACCTTGCGCGGCGACAACAGCCCGCCGGTCCCTTGCGACTCGAACTCGATGTGGCCCTTTACCGCGAGTGAGACCATGATTGCGGACAGGTCGCGTGAATCGACCGACTCGTCGACCATGAAACCGGCGACGGCCGGAGACAGATTCTCCGGTGGGTCGTAGCGAACCACCATGGGCCCGCCTTCCGGATCCCGCCCGACACGCAGCCAAGCAAAGTAGAAAATCGGAAACACGACCAATGGAATTGCAAAGCCGAGGTTTGGCCTGATGAACGTCCACGCCGTCTCGAGCGCACCGGGCTTCTCGATGAGCTCAGCTGGCATGCCGAGAACGAGTGTGAGCCCGGCGCCTTGTGCGAGCGGTTCTAGCCTCGCTCCGCTCACCGAGTTTGGCGTCAACGTCAGCGTCGATTGAAGCGTCTCGTCGAGGTAGCCGTTCTGAAGCTGCGTCAACTCCATATACTCGCGCGAGCCGTACGGCCCCACAAACAGCCGCGCCCGAAGCCCTTTACCGCCCTCAGATTCGGGAAAGTTGACGTTGAAAGTCGCCTGATTGATCGGGGCCAGCCAGTCGTTGCCGGTAAGGTTCCAATAGAACTCAGCCGAAGCGCCCCAGCCCTCGTCTTCGCCGAACCAATTGATGAACCCCTTGGCGGAATAGGAAATCACATACGTGATTCGCGTCCCGGCAGGCAGCGTGATGTC
>JAICGT010000071.1 GCA_025922995.1 Fimbriimonadales bacterium | reverse complement strand
TCCTTTTCCGTGACTTGGAAGTGCTCGTAAGGACGGTTCGCATCGCGCTCCGTGGCGACATTGCGTGCCCAGTAATACTCGAGCCTCGCAGAGGTCGTAAGAATCGATCGCGCCTCGGCTTCGTTCGAAATGCCGGGCAACTCGACGATGAACTTGTCGTTACCCTTACGGTAAACGTTGGCTTCAGCGACCCCTAAGCCCTGCGCGGCGCGCCGCTCGAGGATGCCTACGGTCTGGTTTGCCTTACGAGTCCAGGCGTCGCCGGTCTGTTCAGCTTCGGGTAGGCCCCGGACGTCGGCGCGAATCGTAAACCGAACGCCGCCGGCAACGTCCAGGCCGAGGCGCGGAGGGATGCCGATATTAACCGCAATCGACAGGCCAACGAGGGCCAGGGTGACGACAACAAACCAAATTCCACGCTTCTGCAACAGAGAAAGTCCTTGGGCAGGCGACCGGGCGCCACGCCAAACGAGAATTATAACTCAATACCGAAGGTGCGATTTAACCGCCCCGCTTCCCGTATAATCAGGGCGATGATGAACGAAGCGCTCAAGAAGATTGCAAGGGTTCAGAAAGTGGACACCGCGATCCAAGAGTTGAAGCGAAAGTTCGCAACCATCGACCCGGGCCGAGGGCCTACCGCCGCGCTCGAAGAAGCCAAACGCGTGCACGCCGAAGCCGCCGCGGCGCACCAAGCCCTGCGGCAGGAAGCCGAAGACCTCGAACTCGCCACAAAGGGCTTCGAGCAGAAGATTCAAAAAGAGCAGGACCGCCTCTACTCCGGAGGCGTCTATAACGCCAAGGACGCCGACGCCATCGGCCGCGAGGTGGAAAACCTCAAGCAGCGCCGAGCCAAGAACGACGAGCGCATCTTAGAGCTCTGGGAACTGCTTCCGCCTGCCAAGCAGGTCGAAGAGACCGCCGCCGAGGCCGTTAAAGCCGCCGAAGACCGTCTGGCTGAGTACAAGGCGAAGTACGACGTCTTTCGGAAGGAGTTCGAAACGCGCATGGCGGATTTGGTCGAGAAGCGCAAGCAGGTCGTCGCCGACGTCGACCCCC
Source organism: Fimbriimonadales bacterium (assembly GCA_025922995.1). Classification (GTDB taxonomy): domain Bacteria; phylum Armatimonadota; class Fimbriimonadia; order Fimbriimonadales; family ATM1; genus JACDEQ01. The sequence goes on along the minus strand of JAICGT010000071.1, from coordinate 5,601 downwards.
CGCTGTTCAAGAAGTACGAGCAGAACCGAGACAAGCGCCACGGAATCGGCGTGGCGATCGTGGTCGACGGCCTCTGCACGGTCTGCAGCACCCCCGTGCCCAAAAAGCAACTCGGCGACATCGTCCTCGGCCACACGCTGCAAGCTTGCGAGAACTGCTTCCGATTTCTTTACGTGGACGAAACAGCGCCCGTGAGTCAATAATCAGTCTTGGGAGTGCGGTTGCTCGCGCCGGCCCAGCTACCGTAGCACCTGGTGAAACCAACGGCGACTTAAGGGATAGCCGCGGTGGTTACTAGAATCAGATCTTACGAAAGCGCAATATTCATAGCGGTGGCCGACGAGTTCGAGAACGATGCCGCGCTGATCTATCCTGCCCTCACGTATCGTGAACCACCCCGCCGACTTGCCGTCTACCGAGCCGCCGGACCTAACCACGTCGGCGTGTTCGTCCAATCTTGCCTCGGCAAGTTTGAATGCCGCACGCAGCGGCCAGTGCGTCAAGGCAATGGAGCCCACAAGTAATGCGGAACTGGCAGCTAAAACCGAATGAAGCCGCGACGGCCTGTCGGCTCGGATAAGCACAAACAAAAGTGCAATGGCGGCGAAAGACGCGACAGAAACGAAAGACACGAACGAAGTCCCATGGGCGGTAGCCGATAAAAAGACAGTTAGAACCGGCAATCCGATAAGCGGGCAGAACGCAACGCTATCGCTTTTCATCCGCTCGATGAAGCCGTGGTTTTTACTCATTGCCCTTACCGGCTTCCGCGAAGCGCAAAGCCAGCGCCCGCAGTATGCAGCCAACGCGCGATGTAGGACGTACTTCTTTCATGGAATCTGCCGCGGTGAGGAGCGAGAGCAGGCGGTTTCCGGCAGCGCCGATTGCGTTGGCGGCGGGGTTAGCAGTTGTCGGAGTCCTTTCCGTTTGGCTCGGCTGGTCGAGCTGGCTCCCTGAGATCGAGTACGACATTTACGCTGCGGTACAGGACTCCAATGCGGTCAATGCGGCTGCAATTCTTGCTGGATTCCTTTGTATCGTCTCGGCTCTGCTTGTATTAGCGAGGGCAAAAATCGCAAGCTTTGCCGCCATAGCGTTCGGATCGGCTGCGCTGGGCGCCGTTATATTGCTGTTGCCCACGCCTTTTCCGATGTGGATATTCGATAGCCTCACCGATTCGTCGCCGTGGATGCTGCCCATACAGATGCTATTGCAGCCGCATATTCTTTGGGTGTATTTCATAGCCGCGCTGTCGTTGGCATATTTGGCATGGCTTGCCATCGTTCGAAACCCCGACTGGTTTTCGATTGTGCCGTCGGGCGAGCCGAACGCGAGGGCCTATGGAGACTGGCGGCGCACCGTCGGAGTGATTTTTCTTTCAGCCCTAGTATGGTTCTTGCTTCGATCTTACGGGCCAATGAGCATTATCGCGATGGCACTTCCGTTCGAGCCGCTCGGTATGTCCGCCGGTCTGGACGGAGTCTTGTCGTTTTTTGCATCCGTCGCAGTGTTGATTACACTTTTGAATGAGCGTGCCGAAGTCGACGACGAAGGTGTGAGGATTACGCTCGCCCCAACGGGATGGACGCTCTTCCGTACACCGTGGAGCCGTGTTGGGCGTGTGGACATTGTTCGACACGAGACGAAGTCGCCGAGCGCCACGATACGGCGGTCTGTGCTTGGAATTCCAATTGCATTTTCTATCCACGCGCGACGCTATGTAAATGGCGAAAAGCTAATCGACGCGATAAAGAGCCGCGCAGCCGCCGGAGGCAAGCGCGTACAAGAATGGTTTGTAACGGATAACGCCCATTTGATGGCAATACTGCTCGTGGCGTGCGGCACATTGGCAATCGTCTATATGCGCACGACTCAGCAAATGGATTGGATTGAAATGTCGAAGACAAATTATCCTCCCGCCAACTTTGGGTCGATCGCGTCACCGCTCTACTACGGCTTTCTACAAGCGCTCGCGATGGCGTGCTTCGGCTCAGCGCTCGGCATTTTATCGGCGTTTCATTCGGCGGGGTTCAGGCCACTGTTGCTAGTGCTCTATCTTCTTGCGACGAGGTACATCACGCCCGACAGCGTGATCCACTGGCTGGTTTGGATGGCGATTTTTAGTATGTATCTGGCGATGCCTGGCCAGAGCCCCGACACGATCGTCTCACACCCTACGTGGCAGGAATGGAACTGGGGCATGGGACTCTCGGACTATGCACCTGTAATCGGTGCAGGGTTCTACGTGCTCGCCGTGGTGTTGGCGAGCAGGAGATTAAAGAGCGGATCAACATAGCCTTATGTCGGAATTGACCGACGGGTGGCACAATCCAGATTCGGTCGCAGTCACATGCGTGTAGCGCCGAGCGTGTAGCGCCGACATCCTGTCGGCATCCCCCTTCGGCGCCCACACCGTTTAGCGCCTGCCTCATGAGCAGAGTTATACATAATCGGAAGGGAATAGCCCCGCCGGCACCGAACCTAACACACGATGGATCATTTGATGCACCGCCGCGAGGGGCGGACGAAGAGGGTCTCGAGCTGGGACAAGACCGGAGGCAACCACGACTGGGTCCCGTTCGAGCCCGGCGAGAACAAGGTGCTGGCGGACGTAGCCGGCTCCGGTGTGATACGGCACCTGTGGTTCACGATCAACCACCGCGACTCGCTCTACATGCGAAAGGTGGTGCTGCGCATTTGGTGGGACGGCGAGGAAACGCCGAGCGTCGAATGCCCGGTAGGCGACTTTTTCTGCCTGGGGCACGGAATCGTGAAGTCGTTCGAAAACGCGGCGTTTAATTCCGTGTGCCATCAAGACGTCGAAGGCAACATCGGCGGAGGAACTGCGCTTAATTGCTACTTTCCGATGCCGTACTCCGGCGGCTTTCGCATCGAAATGGAAAACCAAAGCGACGAGTGTTGTGACAGTTTTTACTATTACGTCGATTACGACGAATTGGAATCTTGGACCGAACCATTGCGGTTTCACGCCCAATATAGGCAGGAATATCCTACCGTCGTCGAAGGCGGAACCCTGGTTTCCAAAGGCGAAAACTACTGGCATCACTTGGCCGATCCAAACCCGAGCGCAGACGGCAATTATGTAATTTTAGAAGCCGAGGGCGAGGGCCACTTTGTCGGCGTTACATTATGCGTCGAAAACATAGACCCAACGCCGCTCGAAAAATCCTTCGGCCCAAACAAGATAACGGTTCCGGAATTAACCTGGTGGGGCGAAGGCGACGATATGTTCCTCATCGACGACGACACGTGGCCGCCCTCCCTCCACGGCACAGGCAGCGAGGATTACCTGACCCAGGCCTGGGGCATGCACGACCAGGCATGCCTCTACGGCGGCACGACCATACACGAGCACGACCCGAAACGGCCGAACCGCAAAGCGGTGACCAGCTACCGCCTGCACCTCCCGGACCCCGTGATTTTCCGCAAGCGGCTGCATTTCAGCATCGAGCACGGCCACGCGAATTTGCAGGAAAACGACTACTCGAGCGTTGCGTACTGGTATCAAACCGAGCCGCACGCTCCGTTTCCGTCGCTGCCCAGCGCGTCGGACCGCGTACCGAGGTTCGCTCGAAAGGATAGATCTTGAGAGTTGCGATTATCGGCTGCGGATTCATGGGGCGCATGCATGCGAGCGTTTATAGCGCGCTTCCTAATGCCGATCTCGTTGCAGTCGTCGATCACAGGGAAGAGAAGTATGAGGAATTCGGGGTTCACGGCTTTGCGTCGCTGTCTGAATTATTCGATAACGCCGAAGTCGACGCAATCGATATTTGCCTGCCGACGTATTTGCATAAAGACGCCACGATCGCCGGTGCCGGGGCCGGCAAACACGTTTTCTGTGAAAAACCGATGGCGCTCGATTTAGGTCAGGCGGACGAAATGATCAAGGCGTGCGATAATGCCGGTGTTCGGCTAATGATCGGCCATTGCATCCGCTTTTGGCCGGAGTACGCATACCTTAAGAACCTCGTTGATTCGGGTCAATTCGGTAGGCTGAGGTCGATCAACCTCACGCGGTATGGCGAATATCCTCACTGGTCCAGCGAGAATTGGCTCGGTGACGAATCCAAGTCAGGCGGCGGCGCGTTGGATATGCATATCCACGACACGGATTTTGCCCTCTATTTATTTGGCAAGCCAGATACGGTCTATTCGCGCGGAACCGTCGATGGACGTGGCGTGAGCCAAATATTTACGACGATGACGTTCGGCGATGCAGTCGCCCACCTCGAAGGCGGTTGGAATTTGCCCGTTCACACGCCATTCAAAATGGCATTTCGCGCAATCTTCGACCACGGTGCGGCAATCATGGACGGCGGGCCATTGACGATTTACTCGGACCGCGAACACGTTGTCCCGGCTTTCGAGAAAATGGAGGCGGCCGGCGGTGGCAACATCTCCGACCTCGGCGGCTACTATCACGAGCTTGCCTACTTTGTGGACTGCATAACAAGCGATAGGCCGTTTACGATCACAACGCCGCGGACGTCGCGCGATTCATTGGAGATGACGTTAGAGGAAATCCGGCAGGTAAAGGAGCGCGTGTGATTCTATTACCCTGCGTAATTGCCATGACAATGACACCGCAGCAAACTCCCGATTGGGAAAACCCTAAAGTTGTCGGCATCAACAAAATGGCGCCGCGCGCCGATTCGGTGCCGTTTCCTAACGCCGCGACCGCCTTGAACGGCGAACGGGCGGCTAGCCCATACTTTCGTTTACTAAACGGCGACTGGAAATTCAATTGGGTCGGGAAGCCTGCGGACAGACCTGTGGATTTCTTTCGGAACGATTACGACGACTCGTCGTGGAAAGCGATCGCCGTTCCTTCGTGTTGGGAAGTGAAGGGCTACGGTATTCCGATTTATTCGAACATTCGCTATCCGCACGGAGCGAATCCGCCGTTTATACCGCATGACTACAACCCGGTCGGTTCGTATCGAACCAAGTTTACGCATTCGAGAGATTGGGCGGGCAGGCGCACGATCATTCGGTTCGCCGGCGTTTACTCGGCGTTCTACATTTGGGTGAACGGCAAGAAGGTCGGATACAGCGAGGACAGCAAGGGCCCGGCGGAGTTCGATCTGACTGACTACGTCGAAACAGGTGAGAATTTGTTGGCGGTCGAAGTGTATCGGTGGTGCGACGGTAGTTACTTAGAGGATCAGGATATGTTCCGTTTCGGCGGGATATTTAGGGACGTCTCGCTGCTTTCCATTCCAAAGCTACAAATCGGCGACTTCGGATGGACGTGCGAGCTGAATGGTGAACAGGCAAACCTACAGGTGCAAACGACGGTCGAGAACGCAAGCGAATCCGATGCGGGGTTTTCCATCGATATAGATTTATACGACGCCGCCGGAATCAAACAACAATTGGCTACGACAACCGTGTCGGGACTTCGGCCCGGCGCTGAATCGTCACCGGAAATCACGGCATCGGTTCTCAACCCCGAGTTTTGGAGCAACGAAAAACCGTACCTGTATCGGCTCATGTTGACACTAAAAGACGCCGCAGGCAGGATCATCGACGTCCGCACCTGCAGAGTAGGTCTACGAGAGATCGAAATCAAGAACG
>JAICGT010000070.1 GCA_025922995.1 Fimbriimonadales bacterium | reverse complement strand
GTCTCAAAGCGTCTCTCGTTTGTACACGGGATCGGGGAGTTGTTCAAATTGCGAAATCCGGCGTTCGTACTCCTGGTTCTTGCGGCAATGTGTGGCACGGGGCGCGCTGATCCGAGGGACCTGTCTCTTGTCGTGACTCCCGCATTCCTCGGCAAAGCCGCCTCCGGGGGCCAAACGCCGATCTTCATGGAGGCCGCTAACAACGGCCCAGACGCCGTCGGCAGCATTGTCCTGACCTGGGAGGGGTGCTCGATCTCCTACCCGATCGATCTGCCTTCCGGCGCGCGAAAGCGCCTGATGGGCTACGCCCCGCCGGAGGCGTATTGGCTGGAGGCGGCCGTGGTTTTGGAGACGAACCAGGGCGACCTACGGGCGACCCTTGAACTCCCGGAACCTACCGGCGACCACGCCATCGGCTTGATCGGAGGCAGCCTCGGCGACCTCACTTTCCTGCGTCAGCAGTACCCCGAGATGCTGAACTTCGCGGACTCCTACGGAAGGCCCGGAAGCCTTCCGGACCGGCCCGTCGGCTACAGCGCGTTCGCGGCGCTGGTCCTCGGCGAGGGCGCCGAGCGCATGACCGACGACGAAGTTCGGGCGATCAAGACCTGGGCGATCAACGGCGGAACGATTGTGCTTGCGGGCGGCGCAAGCTCACCGATCCTCGGCGACGCGCGCTGGAAGCACTTGCTTCCCGTTGGCTCGGTCACGCTGCGCAACGTGAACGGCCTGCCGGGCATCGAGAAGCTCGGAGGCTCCGCTCTGCCGCCCGCACAAGTCTCCCTGGCGGTCGGCGCGCCGGCGAAGGGCTCGGATGTGATGTTTTCCGCGCATGGCTTCCCGGTCGTCGTTGAAAGGCGCTTCGGCTTGGGCAAAGTCGTGTACATGGCTTTCGATCCGTTCCAGCCGCCTATCAAGCAATGGAAGGGCCTGACCAAGCTATTCGCCAACGGAATAGGTATTCGAGACGGGCTCTTCAATCGAGCCGCGGGCGACGGTTATCAAACCGAAATGTACGACTACGGCGGGCTGATCGAAAATCCGTTCGACGCCGAGTTGCCCGGCGCTAGCACGGTTTTTCTGATTCTGCTGCTTCACTTCATCATCGCCGTGCCGATCAATTTCGCGCTCTTGCGCAAGTTCGGAAAAGGCGATCTGGCCTGGATCACAACGCCGATTATCAGCGTTGCTTTTGCCGGCGTTTTCTTCGGCCTCGCGTTCGGCCTCTACAAAAGCGGCCAGTCTGCCAGAACTCACGGGACGCTGGTTGTTTCTCCGGATCATGACGAAGGCTATTTCACCGGAATGTCCGAGCTGTTTATTCCGAAGGGCGGCAGATACGACGTCGGGCTTGAGGACGTCGACAACGTCTCGACACAGCCTGGCGATTACTACTATCGCGGAAACCGGTTCGACACGGAATTGCAAGACGACGGCGAAGTCCGCATGCCGTCGCTGCGGGCTTCAAATCTGTCGTTCCATGAATTCTGGTTTACTCAACGTGTGGAGACCACAGCGTGGTTGCAAGGCTCCATACGCAAATCCGGAGACCTATTAGTTTGCAGCCTCACGAACGCTTCGCCGTATGCCTTGCGCGACGTTAACGTTATTCTCAACGACATTAAGTATCCGTTGGGTGATATCGAAAAGGGCGGGACGCGTGAAACCAAGGCCCCCGGCATGCCTGATCCAGACAGATTCAGGCTTGGTGACACGGCCATTATCCGAGCGGTGCTGGAAGGCTTTAGACCCGGCCCGCAAATTGGGTTAGATGTTGGCTCGAAGATTTCGCTAGTTTACACCTGGGGGAAAATTCAGTGAGCTTGTGGAGAGAATTAGTCGCCGATAATCCGATGCTGATCGAAACCAAGCGGTTTCTCCGCAGGTTCATGGGCGCGAACGTCGTCAATAACTGGGTTGTCATTTTGATTATAAGCTCTTTGCTGCTGACGATCAACGCGATGATTTACATTAACGACTTCCATTTCGTGGGCTCGTCGATGTTCGCACTTTTCTTGATCGTTATCCTCGTACCGGTTATGCTGCACGGCGCAATTGCCGGCGAGCGTGAGAGGCGTAGCTGGGACATGCTGCTGGTGGCTCCGATAACGAAACAGCAAATCATCGCGGGCAAGTTTCTCGGCGTCGCAAGCGGAATTGCGGCGATTATCGCGGTGCTGAGTATTTCGATATTCGCGAGCGATTATCCAAATGGTGACCGAGTTCTCACTGGTGTTACCGTCGTGCTCGTGATCGCAGCGTTTGCTTACGGTCTGGCAGGCTTTACGCTTTTTATTTCCGCGAGATCAAGGCGAAGCATGACAGCCCTCGGCGTCGTGTACGGTTGCCTATTCCTCGGCCTTTTGGTAATGCCAATGGTGACCGCTACCGCAAACTATGAGCAGGCGGAGTTCTGGCTCTATTTGAACCCGTTTTATGCCGTTTCTCAGGTCAATGCGGAGCGGTACGTATACACTGAATCCGTGTTTTCCGGCGCAGCATCCCAGCCACTGAGAAACGGATACTTCCTTTATGGAGTTTTGCACACGATCGTTTACTTTGCATGCGGCATGCTCTTTCTATATCTTTCTACTCTTGCCCTGAACTCAGAGGGCTGGGAACACCCCGGCGCCAACAAGGAAACTACATAAAATGCTCGAAGTTGAGAATCTACGCAAGGCTTACGGGCCGCTTCTCGCAGTCGACGACATCAGTTTTTCGCTGCAGCCTGGCGATGTTTTCGGCTTCATCGGGCCAAACGGCGCTGGAAAGACGACTACGATCAGAATGCTCACAACCCTGCTTGAGCCGACCGCCGGCACCGCAAGAATCAACGGCGCGGATATCTGGCGAGACCCGATGGGAGTGCGAAGACAGATCGGCTATATGCCGGACTTCTTCGGTTTGTACGACGACATTAAGGTTTGGGAGTACCTCGACTTCTTCGCCGCAATCTATAAGATTCCTACAAGTGAGCGGCAGAGTGTGATCGACAACGTCCTGGAACTTACGGACTTGTCGGGCAAAAGGGACTCGTTCGTGCAGACGTTGTCGCGCGGAATGCAGCAGCGACTGTGTCTGGCCAAATGCCTCGTGCACGATCCGATGCTGCTATTGCTCGATGAGCCGGCGAGTGGCCTCGATCCTCGCGCCCGCGCGGAGTTTAAAGAATTAGTTCTGGAACTGGGTCGCATGGGCAAGATCGTCATTGTGTCCTCGCACATCTTGCCGGAACTGGCAGCATTTTGCAGCAAGGTCGGCATCATTGAGCGCGGCAGGATGCTTGCGTTTGGGTCCGTAAACGACATTGTCAAACAGGCGCGTGCGGGGCGCCATGTCGACGTCCGGGTGATCGGCGAATTGGACGGCGCAGTAGACGTGATAAAAAGCATGCCACACGTCCTACGGGCCGACGTGTCCGGCCCCTCATCTTTTGCGATAGAGTTTTCCGGCGACGAACAGGATCAGGCGCAGCTCCTGGCAACGTTGATCGACAAAGGGATTCGCGTTATCGACTTTCGCGAGCGTAAATTCGACTTGGAAGACGTGTTTCTACAGGTGACGACAGGGGCGGTGAATTAAAATGGTGTCGCCGACAAACTGGGCGCGCAACAACATCGAGGTGTATTTCTCGAACGCTACCGCGCGGCGTGACTTTCGCACGCAATTACGCGGAAACAAGCCCATTATCCTTTGGTCTTCATACCTGTTGCTGCTGATGATCATAGGCGTCATTATTTACAGCGCTCTGACTTCGTTCTCCGACAATTCTCTTGCGTCGATGCAGCTCATGCTGAGCACGTTTGCCGGTACGATTCTCATGTTGCTTACGGTCGGTATAACTCTCATCGCGCCGTCGCTGACCGCGGCGTCGATCGCGGGAGAGAGACAAAGGAAGTCGCTGGATCTGGTGCTGACAACACCCATCGAACTTAAGCACTACCTGGTGGGAAAGCTTATCGCAAGCTACCGCTACACATGGATGTTGCTGCTCCTGGCGCTGCCGCTCGTTTCGATGTGCGTCATTTTGGGGGGAGCCACCTGGATCGACATTTTATACGCCTTTATTTATCTGTCGATTTTCGGAGTGCTTTTCACCGCAATTGGATTACTTTGTTCGGTTCTTGCTCCGCGTCCGATTTCCGCCGTCGTTTACACGTACGTCGCCGTGATCGCCTACTTCTTTCTTACCTCGCTCGTGGCGGACTACTCTGGAATGATTTATGGCACGTCGGCCGGTTTCACCAATGCATTGAACCCGTTGGTCTATAGCTTTACGTCCGGCGCAACGACGCCGCTTTTCGGCTTCGAACTCCCAGTTTGGATCCCTATTGCGGTGATCGTCGCGCTACTGACGAAGCTGCTCCTGCTGGGCGCAGGTTCCGCGCTTAGTGGATACGGCTCGAAAGAGACAAAGAGCTTGCGTGTGCACTGTGTTTTATACGCAGCGCTGGGAGCTGCGCTCGGCGTGTACTCGCTAGCTTGGGCAAGTTCGCCCGCAACCTACTACACTCCGTACAGTAGCAGCGGCATGTCGCCGAGCGCTCCACCCAATGCGGCGATCGTTGTGCCCATTCTTGTAATTCTCCTTCATTGGATAGTGCCTTTCACGGCGTGTTATTCACGAACGGCAGAACGAAAGTATCAACCCGACGGCGTGTTCTCGGCGCGAGGGATATTATTGGGCACCCCGTCGGGTGCGCTCCCTTTTTGGCTGCTCGTGGTTTTGGCAGCCACGTTGTCCAGCGCATTCACGCTGAGCCTCTTCGGAGGCGCTCCCAACTTTGCCGAGTTCACGAGCAAGGCTGTATGGGCCGCAGGATTTATAACCTTCGTTTGGTCTCTTGCCCGCTGGTCATCCTCCCAAGCGTACTACCTAACCACGGCCCGCGGAATCGCGCTTCTGCTGCTGGTGTGCGTCCTTCTGGTACCCATCCCTATTCTCGATGCAATCTCCGCAGTCCAGGAGTCGGAGTCGATTTGGGAGATTCATCCTTTGACCGGCGGGTTCGGGTCAATCGACTCGGCGATGAATTCAGGATTGGTGCTCGTGGCGGTCGGATCTCTGATCGCCGCTGCCGCTACTTGGAACGATAAGAGGCGCCAATCGCGTCTGAGGTTGTAGGATAAGCCAATGGAAGAGAGACTCAAGAGGCTTGCGCGCCGAGTTCGCTTGGCCCGAGGACTGAAAGGACTTGCAATGGGCCTTGTGGTTGGCGCCGTCGTTGCAATGGGCTTGGCGTTGCTCGATCGGTTTGGAGGCTACTACTCCGATTGGCTGGTAATCCTGGGGGCGTGCGTCGCAGGATCGGTCGTCGGCTTCATGGTGGGCTACGCCCTAAAGGTCGGCAGACTCGATCTGGCGGATAGCCTCGATCGCAGGCTGGGATTCAAGAATCGGCTGAGAACCGCGCTCGAAAGCAGTGGCGACAGCGACTTCGAGCAAGCGGTCCTAGCTGACGCATTGGCTCGGCTGGAGGGAGCAAACGGTAGAACTGCCTTCCCCCTGCGGCTTTCCAAGTGGCATGGCCTTGGGCTCCTCTCTGCCGGGCTAGCGGCGTTTGTGTTCCTCATGGGGAATTCGCCGATCTTCCTAAGTGAAGAGGCGAAGAAGGAACGGTCGGACCTTCAGGCTGCGGCAAAGCAGATCCAGCGCGTCGCAAGGCCCCTCATCGAGGAGAACAACAAGGATGTATCCCTCGAGCAACGCGAACTCGCGGAACGTCTTGAAAAGCTTGCCAAAGATTTGGAAAAGGGACGAATGACAAAGCAGGAGGCGCTCGTCGAGGCGAATGAGTTAGCTAAGAAGGCCGACGAACTCGCGAAGGAGCGGTTCGCAAAGGCGGGCAAGCTGACCGTCGAGGCACAGTCCGCTCTTGACAAGATGAAGATGCAGAAGCTCGCTGCCGGAAATCTCGATCAAGGCGACTTAGAAAACGCCCAGCGGAAAATGCAGGAGCTTCAATCTAAAGAAGATGCTCTGCAATCCGAAATGGAAAAGCTGCGAAAGGAAATGTCTTCAGATAGCCTCTCCGACTCCCAGCGGGCAAGCCTCGAAAAGGAACTTAAAGAGGCTCAGGAAGCCCTGCAAGACATTAAACTTTCCAAGGAAGTTCTCGAATTCTTGGATCGACTGCACTCTATGCCTGAGTTCAAAGAGCTGATGGAAATGGCAAACAAAATCAAGCAGTCGGCGGAGGCGGGCGAGAAGGGCCAGAATAAACTGACCCAGGAACAGATCGACGAGATGATGAAAAGACTCGAAGAACTCGCTGAAAAACTCAAGGACGAAGAGGCGATGCGCGAGTTTATCGAGCAGCTCAAGAAATCGCTTGGCGAATGCAAGGGCGCGTGCGCGAGCATGTCCGTTATGCCGGCGCCTTTGGCGATCCTTGGCGGAAACGGTGGCAGGTCGCAAGACCACTACTTCCAGGGTTTGGATCGAGTGCCCAAGAATGACCAGGAAAAGGATATAGCCGCAGAAACCGAGGCGCAAGCCGTTCGAGGAGAGCGATCCGAACAAGGCTCCGAAACCCACATCGAAGTCACAGGTCCTTCTGCTCCCGGGGAGCGGTCGAAAACGCCTTACACCAAAGTCATCGGCAAGTATCGCAAGAGCGCCGAAAGCGCAATCACCAGGCAACAGATTCCCAAGTCCCAACAGAAACGGGTTCGAGAGTAT
>JAICGT010000069.1 GCA_025922995.1 Fimbriimonadales bacterium | reverse complement strand
TTTCTTGTGCACGTTCTTGCACAGCTCGCAGCATGTCTTCGCGCGTCGAGTGGCGCGACAGGTCCAGCCGTAAGAGGTCGAACCCCGAGGGCATGATGTGGCAGTGGCAGTCGACGAATCCCGGCATCAGCCATCCACCATCCAGGTCGATTTCATCGTCCGCAAACGGTTCGTCCGGGCCCTTGTAGGTGACGAGGCCATCGCTGGCGACGCGCATGTTGCGCGTCGAGCCGTCTTTCCACCACCGAAAGTTAGTAAACAGGGTCGACACTACCGCTTGTAGTCCTTACCTAGTTTCGGCTTCTTAATCAGATTTCGCGCGGGGTCGGCGAGTCCGGCGACTTTGCGCAATTCGAAGATCTGGTCGCGGACCTTCGCCGCGCTTTCGAATTCCATTTCACGAGCGAAGGCCATCATTTCTTTTTCGAGTCGCGAGATTTCTACGGGAATGTCGGCAATGTCGAGCGGGCCGTCCTTTCTTGCGCCGTCGTAGGAAGCTCCACCTTCGGAAACGAATTGATAGCTCCTCACCGTCTCACGCACTTGCTTGGCTATGGTTGCAGGAACTACATTGTTTTCTATGTTATAGTCGGCCTGAACTTTTCGACGCCGATCCGTTTCGTCGATCGCCCTCTGCATCGAGCCCGTCATGTTGTCGGCATACATCAACACCTTACCGCCTACGTTTCTCGCGGCGCGGCCGACCGTTTGAATCAGCGCCGTATCCGACCTCAAGAACCCCTCTTTATCGGCGTCGAGAATTGCAACTAACGTGACTTCCGGTAGGTCCAATCCCTCCCTCAACAAGTTGACTCCGATAAGAACATCGTAAATTCCGAGGCGCAAGTCGCGCAGTATTTCGGGCCGTTCCAAGGCATGCACTTCGCTGTGGATGTACTGCACTTTTATGGCGATGTCCTGCAAGTACGTCGTCAGGTCCTCGGCCATTTTCTTGGTGAGTGTCGTAACAAGCACGCGCTCTTTTTTTTCCACGCGCTTACGGATCTCGCCGATCAGATCGTCCACCTGCCCTTGTGTCGGCCGTATTTCGATTTCGGGATCGAGCAGGAATGTCGGCCTAATAATTTGCTCGACAATCTGACTGCTGTTGTCCCTTTCGAAAGGCCCAGGCGTTGCGCTGACAAAAATCACTTGCCCTACCCGCTCCAAAAATTCTTGAAATTTGAGGGGCCTGTTGTCGATCGCGCTTGGCAGCCTAAATCCGTAATCGACCAAAACTCCTTTCCGCTGAACATCGCCGTTGTACATCGCGTTTAGCTGCGGTATCGTCTGATGGCTTTCGTCGATAAAAATAACGGTGTCGCTCGGGAGAAAGTCCAGTAACGTGTACGGAGCAGTCCCTGGCTCGCGGCCATCGAAGAAGCGAGAATAATTCTCGATGCCGCTGCAGTAGCCTAGCTCACGCATCATTTCGATGTCGAAGTCGGTGCGCTGACGCAGCCTCTGCTCTTCCAGTAATTTATTCTGCGAACGAAACACTTCACATTGTTTGTCCCTTTCCGCTTCAATCTCGACGATGATCTCATCGATACGATCGAACGGCGTAACGTAATGCGTCGCCGGAAAAATGCTCACGCGCGCGGGCTCGTCCAACACATCCAAAGTCAGCGGGTCGATCAGCCGAATTCGCTCGATTTCGTCTCCGAAGAATTCGATGCGCGTCGTCACCTCTTCGTCCTTTGGCTGGATTTCCAGCACGTCGCCTTTAACCCGAAATGTTCCACGGCTCAGAACCATGTCGTTTCGTGTGAACTGCATTTGAATCAGCGACCGCAATACATCGCCGCGCAGGATGGTTTCGCCGACTTGAAAAGTCAGCACCCTTTCGTGGTAGGCGTTCGGATCGCCCAAGCCATAAATGCACGAAACGCTGGCGACGGTCACGATATCTCGCCTCTCGAGAGCGGCCTGTGTTGCTGCATGTCGGAGTCGGTCGATCTCTTCGTTGGTGCTGGAATCTTTCTCGATATACAGATCGGAAGTCGGCACATATGCTTCGGGCTGGTAATAGTCGTAATACGAGATGAAGTACTGGACCGAGTTCTCGGGGAAGAATGCTCGGAACTCTTGGCACAACTGCGCAGCCAGGGTCTTGTTGTGGGCGATCACAATCGCGGGCCGCTTGGTCTGGGCGATAACGCTCGCCATGGTGTAAGTTTTGCCGGTGCCGGTCGCTCCCAGCAGCGTTTGAAAGCGGTAGCCGATATCCAGCCCCTCCACCAGCTGCTCGATCGCCTTGGGCTGGTCGCCTCGGGGCTCGAATTCTTGGCTCAGCTTGAACTCTGCGGCGCTCGTCAACAACATTCCCACAGATTATGGAGGCATTCGGGAAACTTTTGGAGCGAAAGTCGGTATAGTTGGTACGAGGGCTCTTAAGGAGTCCTCGAATCGGCTTCATGCTTGTTTGACTTGCTCGGCCAACGAGGGAGCAACGGCTGAGCTTATGTTGTTGCCGCGTACGCGGCCATCCTTAGGAGGAAATATGAACAGATTCAATATGACGGTCGCCGCGATTGCGGTCATCGGAGCATCGGCATCGGCGCAGACTTATGTCTGGGACGATGGCTCACTTGACAACTCGATCGGCTTTGGCGCCGAAACCAACGTAATTTGGTTGAGCGCTTTTCAGATAAGCGGACTCAACTCAGTGATCCAATCGGTCGAAGTGGCTTGGCAGGATTCGGCCAATACTGTCGCGGTCGGTCAAGCTTACAACGTCCACATTTGGAGTGATCCGACCAACGACGGTGACCCGACAGACGCGGTACTTGAAAATAGTGTTGCTTCGAACGTTACCGTGGTTAGCCCGGTGGGCGGGGGAACCTTCGAAACGGTAAACATCGTCGAAGCCCTTGCCGGCGGGGCCGGCACCTGGTTCTTTGTAGGTCTCGAGACGGCCGCTGCCGGCACGGCGTTGTTCCCTGCCGCCATCGACTTGACCGCCCCGCACTCGAACCACGCGTGGATCGGGACGAATCCGGATCCGAACAACCTCGCGGGAATCTT
The DNA here is from genome assembly GCA_025922995.1 of Fimbriimonadales bacterium. GTDB lineage: Bacteria > Armatimonadota > Fimbriimonadia > Fimbriimonadales > ATM1 > JACDEQ01. Next base: position 3,670 of record JAICGT010000069.1, on the reverse strand, counting down.
GCACTTAGCGACCGCCGCACCGCAGCTCAATGGAGACTGGATGATTCGGGCGAACGCTTCGGCGGTTCCTGAGCCGGGGACGTTCATCGCGATCGGCATCGGCCTAGCCGCGCTCGCATTACGACGACGCTCGAAGTAAGAACGCTTCGATTGTAATGAAAAGAGCCTGCGCACACCGCGCAGGCTCTTTTCTTTTGCCAAAATGCACTTGTGCCCTTGTACGAGTACCTCTGCAAAAAGTGCGGCAACGCCTTCACCCTGCTTGTCGGTGTCATAGCTGAGGACGACGAAGAAAAGTGCCCTCGCTGCGACAGTTCAAAGATCGAGCGCGTCCCCAGCAGGGTCCAGCGCGCACGCAACGAGGACGAGCGGTTGGACGACCTTGCGGATCGTGTCGAGCAACTCGGGGAGCCCGAAACCTACCGAGAAATGCGGAGGCAAATCCGAGAAGCGGGCGAAGCCCTCGACGACTCGGCGGCCGACGAAATGGAAGAAATGCTCGAAGCGAGTGAAGAAGGGGATTCTTAGCGACCTGAAAAGCGTCTATCGCTTAACATGAGACGACTCAACTTCGGAACCATCGGCATCGTCGGCCTCGGCAAGATTGGCTGCTCTATCGGCCAGCGGCTTCGCCAGGTGGGAGTAGCGAAGACCGTGCTAGGTTTCGATCAGGACGAATCCGCGCTGCGCAAAGCGCTGGCGCGCGGCGCAGTCGACGAAACCCACGTCACCCTGAATCACTTGGCGGACGCCGACATGTTGATCCTCGCGGTGCCGCCGACCTCGGTCTTGCCTTGCCTTATCGAGGCAGACATTTTTTGCAAGCTGAACTGCGTGGTCACCGATACGAGCAGCGTAAAGGGCCAAGTCGTTAACTGGACCGAGAAGTATCCGCTCCGCTTCGGACTACGATTCGTCGGAGGTCATCCCATGGTGGACAAGCCTTCTCGAGCGAATGCGGACCTGTTCGACAAAAAACCCTGGGTGCTGACTCCGTCCGAAGGAACCGACAGCAGTGCGCTGCATAACGTCACAGCACTAGTGACCTCGCTCGGTGCACGCCCATTGATTCTTAGCCCCGAAGAGCACGACCGACACGCGGCGATCCTGTCACACCTGCCTACGGCGCTCGCCGGGGCGCTGGCGCAGCTTGGCAACAACCTCGTCTATCCCGAGATGGCAGACCCGACCTGGAAAGCTCTGACGCGCGCCGCGCATGCGGAGCCGAGCCTTTGGGCGTCGCTATTGCGCAACAATCGTGACGAAGTGGTGTCTGCTCTCGAAGACCTCGAATTCACACTGCGGCAGTTGCGAAAAGCGATTCAAGCCGACCAACATGAAGAATTGATGGAGTTCCTCGAAACGTCGCGAAAGGCCGGGTCGGCGTGGGGAGCCTGACAACTTCTCGTGTCAAGCGATTCTGGGGCGAAATCCGCCCTCCCAGCGACAAAAGCCTGACCCATCGCGCCTATATGCTGTCCGCAATCGCATCGGGCGGCGGAGTCATCGAAACACCACTCGACAGCGAGGACTGTGGTCGAACCCTGGAGTGCGTGGCCGCCCTCGGCGCGCGCGTAACCGCCACCGGCAGCCTCGTGCGCATTGGCGGTGGTGGCAAGCTGACTTCGCCACGTGCCGCGCTCCAGTGTGGCAACTCCGGCACGACGATGCGCTTGCTCGCGGGACTAATCTGCGGCGCCGGTTTGAAGGCCGAACTACGCGGAGACCCGTCGCTCAACAAGCGGCCGATGCGACGGATCGTGGACCCGCTTCGGCTAATGGGAGCCGACATCGAGGGAGATAACGCCCCGCTCTTCGTCGAGCCGGCCCGGCTCACCGGCATCGACTACCGAAGCCCCATCGCCAGCGCTCAGGTCAAGTCTGCGGTTCTCCTTGCTGGACTTTTCGCTGAAGGCAAGACCACCGTTACCGAACCCGCAATGAGCCGTGACCACACTGAGCGAATGCTTGCAGCAGCCGGATGCTCGGTGCATCGTGACGGCCTGCGAGCTTCAGTCGAACCGGGCATGCCGTCACGAGTCGCCATGCGGGTTCCCGCGGATATTTCGTCGTCGGCTTTCTTCTTGGTAGCCGGAGTCCTGCTCGGTGGTCCGGTGACGTGCCTCCAGGTCGGTGTCAATCCTACGCGCACCGGAATCCTGGACGTCCTCGAGAAGGTCGGCGCTCGAATCGACCTCGCCCCGCGAGGTATGGAACAGGGCGAACCGGTAGCCGATATTTCCATCGAGGCAGGCGAGCTGCGCCCGTTCACGGTCGAAGGCGAGATGGTGCCTCGCCTCATCGATGAGTTACCCATCCTCGCAGTGCTCGCAACCCAATGTGAAGGCACGACAATCGTCCGCGGCGCAGCGGAACTACGCGTCAAAGAAAGTGACCGGATTCAAACAATCTTCGACGGACTTACGTCGATGGGGGCGAACATAGAATCCTTCGACGACGGCTTCGCCGTCCATGGGTCGACGCCGCTGAAAGGAGCAAAGATCAATGCCCAACGCGATCACCGCATTGGCATGGCTTTCGCGGTCGCCGGGCTCATCGCCGACAGAACAACTACGATCTCCGGCGCCGAAACGATCGACACCAGCTTCCCCGGCTTTGAATCCGAACTCAAGAGGCTCGCAGACGTCTAGCGTCTTATTGCAATGCCGTGCGGTAAGCACGTAGTGCATCCGTAAGCGATGCATATTCGCTTGCGGACATTTCTCCGGATGCGACGATCGGCTGCAACGCCTCTTCGAAGCCATCGAATGACGGAGACTCGCACGTCAGGATGGGTGAGCCGCTGCTGTCGAGTTCGCAAAGCGAGATTCGAAACGCTGCTTGTTTCTCGCTGATGTCCCGCACGCCGAGGCCGATATCGATGAGGTCCGGAATGGATGTGAACACACCGGTCACCTCGCTCTGTCCCTGTCCGTCGACTTGCTCAGTCACCCAATAAATGCGTCGAAATCTCATTTGATTCTTGAATTATTCCTTATCAGTCCAAATACTCTCGGTACCACGACAAGATTTGTTCGAGCCGGTGTATCCGAAGGTCGGGCGGGCCGCTCCGGCTCATACCGTGGCTCGTCGATGAAGGGTACCGCACCAGACGCGTCGGAACGCCCAGCACCTTGAGCGCTGAAAACACCTGCTCTCCCTGTTACTACGTTGCAGCGGAGGTCTCCTTCGCTGTGGATGATCAATGTGGGCGTTTTAGCGCTCTTCATATACTTGATCGGGCTTTGGCTCCATAGCGTCTCGCTCTCGTCCCAGGCGTTGCCTTTCCAGTAGGTGTCGGGGATATCCGGGAAGTCGCTGTTGCCGGCCATGCTGACGAGGTTGCTGACGCAGCGGTCGGTGATCGCCGCTTTGAAACGCGTCGTGTGGCCGATCGCCCAGCAGGTCATGTAGCCGCCGTAGCTGCCGCCCATGATCGACATCCGCTTTTCGTCGACGTCGCTCCGCTTCGCCATGAAGTCTGCCACGGCCATAACGTCCAACCAGTCTTTATTGCCCCAATCGCCTTTTATGGCGTTGCAGTGATCTTCGCCGTAACCCTTACTGCCGCGAGGGTTGGCATAGAAAACCATGTAGCCGTTCGCGGCAAGTACTTGCAATTCATGGAAAAACGGAACCCCGTATTGTGCATGCGGACCGCCGTGCACTT
>JAICGT010000068.1 GCA_025922995.1 Fimbriimonadales bacterium | reverse complement strand
TCATGGCGCAGACGATCTCGGTCGATTCGTCGTGGCCGCCGTTGTGGAACAGCTCGGTTAGCTCGGTACCGGGGAGGAGGCGCTCGATGAGCATCGCGCCACCCTCGCGGTCGAAGTTCTCGATTCTGGCTGCCCCGTTTCCATTCCAGGCAAGCATCGCCGCGAGTTGGCGATCGAACTCCTCGCCCGGTGGAAGGAGCTTTAGGACGTACTCGCTTGCCGGTATCACGTAGGAGAAATTTCCCCAATACTCCGGCTCGAGTTGAAGATTCCACTTTTCGACCAAGTCTCTGACCAGCGATGGCGCGGCTCCGAGCCAACCCACGGCAGATGCGCCGTATGCTTCGGCAATCCTCTGCTTTGTCTTGGCCGGAAAGTTCATGCGGAGTATGAGGCAGCCTTATTCCTGGTTATCGACGCCCATCTCACCGGGAGGGCTTAGCACATCGATAATCACGGCGTCCACGAGCGCAAGAACGCCGTGAGGGAACTCGGAAGGCAACTCGACGACGGTGCCCGGTCCGGCTTCCAACTCGCGATACGTGTCGGAGCCCGGCTCGCCCAGCAGCCAACGCACCTTGCCCGAAACGATGAAAGCGATCTGCTCGCTTGCGTGGCTGTGCATCGCTACGCTGCATCCGGCGGCCAAATTGACATGCGCCCAAAGCATTTGCTCGCCGAAAACCCTGCGTCGCGTAAGAAGTGCGATGGGGCGATCGGCCGGGACTTCGTCGATGCAGCGAACCGTGGCGGGCATGTCGGTAGTCTAACCAAAAAAGTAAGGGCCCGATGAGGAGTTGGCAGGTTTCACGGGCCCTTGGTGTGCAGGCAGGCACTTTGGATGTGTGTCCGAATATTCATACCGTGCGTGGATTGCACGAAGTTCCGGGTTTGACGGCGACTATGTTAAGAACCGCTAACGGTCACTTCGGCGGTCGTCCAGACGCCTTTCGTGTAGGCTCTGATTACCGCCTTTCCCGGTGCGACCGCTCGAAACGCGCCGTCTCCGCCAACCCAGCCCGACTTGCTCCCGCAAGCCCAAACCACTTGATCTTCGGGGACAACGCGGCCGTCGGCGTCTACGACCTGTAGTGTCGTCCGGTCTCCAGGTTTGATTTCACCGGGCTTGACTGCGATCGTCACGCGCTCGGCTTTCGGGGTTGCCTCGGGCGCGAAAAGAAGCAGCGCGTTTGCTACGCTGCGCAAGCCGCCATCGCTAGGGCGGTTCAGCACCTCACCTTCGAGAACCAACGTCGTGCTGCCGCCGCCATCGAGGTTCATCGCATCGACGCAGCCGAGCTTCACCATCAGCGAAGCGAGTTCGTCGAGGGTCAGTCCCTTCGATAACTCGCTGCGTCCATCGACAGTCAAGAGAATGACTTCGCGGCTCGCCGTGTATCCGATCGCCGTTCGAGGGTGCCGGCTGTTGTAGCTAGGGTCGAACCGCTCGTAGTCTCTCGGGACGGAAGCCACGCCGCCTTTGACGAGCCTCGGACCGCCGCCAATGGCTTCCTTGACACTCTGCCAATCGATCTGGCCGGCAACTTTGACTTGAAAGTCGTAAGTCAAGCCCGGATAGAGCGCTGCGGCGACCTCGGCTTGCCGCTCGGGCGAAACGAGCAGGATTGCCTCGCTAAGGGCTACAGGAATGTCCGTAAGGTCCGTGACGCTTGTTTTCAACCTCATCGCGAAAGACCCGGTCAACGGCATTTGTCTTGTCGATTCGAAGAGATAGGCGGTGCAGCGTTTTTTGCTGCTGGCGATGCCGCCTTTCTGCGTGAATAGCACGATCTCACCCGCGCGAACCGAGCGATTGATGCCGTCGATCCTGAGCCGCTGGCCGCCCACCAAATCGATGTACCCGGTGTACGTCGGCGAATCGAACATCAGCCCACCGGTCTCGCCCCAGGCCGCTACCGAGCGCGGGACGTACGGCTCGCTCACCAATTCGCCGCCGGAGATCATCATCCCGAGCGGGTCGCCGTCGTTGCCGAAAAAGTCGGCATTGATCGCAACGAGGGCGCCCGAACGCCGAGCCATCTGCATCACGTTCTCGCGCGAAAACAAACCCTGACGGCTGAACACGGTGTCGTTCGCGAGACGCGCCTCCATCCGATACCCTTCGGCGGGAAACTTGAACTTCACCGCACTGAAGGAAAGCGGAAAATCGGGATCAACCTCACGAATGACCTGTACGTCGGGGCGCACCGTCGACGTCCACCGCAAAGGAGCAGGAGACGCGTATGCGATCGGTATGGTGGCAATAGTTGCGGCAATAATCATTTCTGTACCCCGAGTTCCAAGTACGTCAAATCCCCGGCGTTTGCATCCAGCTGAGCGCTTACGCCTAGCGGCAGAGATGCCATGTGTTCTCCGTGTCCGAAAGGAAACCCGATAATCATTGGGACGCCTAACGGCGCCAATCGTTCTATCACAACTTCCTTCCACGGCTTGGTCGGGATTGAAGGATCGGCTTGCTCGTCGGTGCGTGTCATCTCTCCGACTACGATTCCCGCTGCGCCTTGTATTGCGTTTGCCGCCAGGAGGTGTGTGAGCATCGCATCGACACGATAAGCATGCTCGTCTACGTCTTCGATCAGAACGATCTTGCCGTTTGCATCGAAAGCGTTAGGCGTTCCGAGGCTGTCCGCGAGTAGGCAAAGGCACCCGCCGGTTACCACCCCTTCCGACACACCGCCGTTTACGGTTACGCCCCGAGGCGCGTAATCCGGCAGTGAAATTGGCGCGGTGCCCTCCATCGCCTGGAACCACAAGTCGACGACCCACGGCTCACGCTCCTTGGCGAAGCTCAGCAGCATCGGCGCGTGCAACGTCGCAAGCCCACGTCGATTCAGGGCGAGGTGCAGCGCCGTAACGTCGCTAAACCCAACTGCCAGCTTCGGCGTCGCTACCATTCGATCCAAATCGAGGAGCGGTAGCAAGCGCCCCATGCCGTAACCTCCGCGGCTGAAAATCACTGCGGAGATAGAGTCGTCGAACCAAGCGTCCATTAGGTCGCCGGCGCGCATCTCATCAGAGCCTGCCAAGAAGGCATCGACTGCATACGCGTGCCGCCCGAGAACGACTTCGTAGCCGCGCGCTTCCAAATGTGCCATGCCTGCTGCAAGCTTTTCGGCAGTCGTTGAACTGCTTGCAGAAACGACGGCGACACGGTGACCGGGTTTGATCGCAGGCGGTTTAATCACGCGTCCATTCTGAATCAGAACACCAACTGCTTTTCTCTGCCACGAATATTTAGCAACAATCCAACAGCCGCAAGGCTCAAGAGCATTGCCGTCCTGCCGAAGCTTACGAAAGGCAGGGGCACGCCCGTGACAGGAAATATCCCGAGCACAACGAATAAATTAATCAGAGTGTGGAACGCAAAAACAGTGAAGATGCCTGTCGCGACGTAGCGATAGAAACGGTAGTTTGCGTTCATCGCGACGAGCCAGACTCGAAACAGGAAGAAACCGTACAGAAAAATCAGCAGCGTCGAGCCGACGAAGCCACCTTCCTCCGCAACCACCGAGAAGATAAAGTCCGTCGTCGCCTCCGGCACGTACTTGGCTTCTTTCAGAGGTCCCTGGGCGTAGCCTTCGCCGATCAGCCTCCCACTGCCTACACTGGCAAGAGATCGTTCGGTGTGGAATCCCAGATCGCCGCTGACGTATTCCTGCACTCGCTTCTTCTGGTAAGGCTTAATGAGGTCTGCCTGCCACGCGCCCGCGAACAGCAGCACGATCGCCGCGCCGATAATGACGAGGTATTTCAATCTCTGCCCCGCGACAATAGACATCGCAACCCAAATGCAGAGAAAAACAAGGCTCGTCGACAAATTCGGCTGGGCCGCAACAAGAACAAACGCAATTAATACATGCGCAAATGTAAGCGCTAAATACTTGACACTCTTGATGTGCGTCTGATACCTGTGAAAAGTGTCCGAAAGTGTTAGGATAACCAAGAGTTTGGCAATCTCACTGGGTTGCAATCCGATAGGGCCGATCGTAATCCAGCGCTCCGCTCCGCCACCGGAACGCCCAATTCCCGGAACCCACACCAGCAGCAGCAGCAATATCGTGGCAACGTACAGAACTTTCGAGTAATGCCGCCATAGTCTCGGATCGACAAACAGAAAGACTAAGAAAACGGGGATTGCAAGGGCGATCCCGACGATCTGGCTGCGGAAGTCCGCGTGGTTGTCCTGGATCGAGCTCGCGCTCCACAAGGTCAGCAGGCCAGCCAGGATAAGCGCAACGGTCGATAGCAGCAGCGGCCAGTCTAATTGACGAAAAAAATGCCTGCGCATTACGCCTGTTCTGCCATCGCTGAGATGTCCGGTTCGACCGGCAGCAGAATCACAAACTTAGCTCCTTTGCCCTCTTCTCCAGACTCAAAGACTCGGCCGCCATGTGCTTCCACAATTCCCTTAACGATGGAAAGCCCCAATCCCATTCCCCGAGGACGCGAAGATTGGTAGGGCTCGAAAATCCTCTTTTTACGCTCTTCTTCAACACCCGGACCCTCGTCCGAGATCGTGACTGCAAGGTGATCGCCCTGGGCAGTCGGAAGCTTGGCTGCGACCAAGTCTGCGATGCTGGCGTGCCGTGTGCTCACCGCGATCCGTCCTTTGTCGACAAAGTGCAGCGAATTCTCGACCAATTCGGCAATGGCACGCTCCACTTTTTCGGCGTCCAAGATTACCGGCGGCAGATTCGGAGCGAGGTCGAAATCGATCGTAACGTTCGATGTAGCCGGCACGAGCGCCTTCGCGGCGGACCGCACGACTTCGTTGATGTCGCCGGTCACGAAGTTCAGTTTTGTCGCCGTTACAAAGTCGCGAAACTCGTGCAAGATCGCGTCTAAGCGCGTCACGCCGGCCTCCAGGCTGTCGGCAATCTGCTTGATGCTTTCGCGGTCGAGTGTGGTTTCGCTGAGCAAAAACCGCAATTCGTTCAAATCGCCTTTGAGCGCAAAAACCCGATTGCCGATCATGTGCGAATTCTTTGCGCTAAGTTCGCCCCAAGCCGCCATCCTCTCGCGGTCGATGAGTTTATTCAGACTCCGGAGCTTCTCCAAGCCTGTGCCGAGCTGGTCGGCAATCGCCAGGAGCAGCTGCTCGTCGTCTTCGGTAAATCGATTTTCGATGTAACGATTGGCCGGCCGTTTTCGGATCGCGCGCATGCAGCCCATACAATTGCCGCCGCTCATGATCGGCGCAGCCATGTACGAAGAGATTTGTTCGACCGGCACCTCGACGTACTTGCCGCGCCAGCGCGGGTCGGTTGCCGGGTCGGAAATCCTGATCGGCTCGCCGTGCTGACAAACCCAACCCGTAATCCCTTCGCCGGCCGTATATTGCGCGTCCGGCGGGAGCGTGCTGGAGCCGACCGTGTCGCGAAGGGTAAACGCCTGCTCCTCCTCGTCCCAAAGAAAAATCGAATAGGCGCTGACCCGCAGCACCGCTTGAGTAACCATCGCAACGCGCTTCAGCAGCCCTTCCTGGGTTCGCGCCTCGTCGAGCGCGGTGCCGATCTGCATCAGGGCGTCTTCGCGCGTCCCTTGATCTTCACGATCAAGCGCAATCCCGGCGATCACGGCGAGAAGCTCGAGGTTTTTCTGCGCCTCGTCTCCAAAATGCGCCGGTTCGTCGCTCTCGACGTTCAAAACGCCGCGAACCCTTGCGTTGGCGTCGCGTATCGGCGCTGCGACTTCGCTGCGAGTGCCCGGGATCAGCCGGCGATAAAGCCGCTCGGTCGTGACGTCGTCGCTGCGAAAGGTTCGGCCGGTTGCCGCGACGTAGGCGGTGATCCCTTCGCTCGCGTCATCGGCGATGTTGATTTGCGAGCCGAGTAGGTCCGGACTCCAATCCTTTCCGATACCGGCCCGCAGAGTCATATAGCCGTGCTCGACGCTGTAGTCGGCGATCATCGCGTTGCGCGCGCCGGTGAACTTGAGCGCATGCTCACACAGGGTATAGAGCGACGTCGCGTTTCTCGTGATTAGAACGAGTTCGAGCAACTCGCGCAACGCATTAGCAGACAGCACGCATGAATTATGGCGTGATGCTCCAACGCCATAATGCGACCATGCGAAGAGCGGTTGTCGATGTCGGGTCGAACTCGGTGTTGCTGACCGTTGCCGAGCAGGCCGACGGCGTGTGGAAGTCGCTTTTCGAAACCAGCGAAGTGACCGGGCTCGGCAGCGAAGTCAAGCAGACCGGTGCGATTGCCGAAGACAACGCGCTCGCAACCCTGCAAGCCCTTGCGTCGGCAAAGGCTCATGCCGACCATTTCGAGGCCGAATTTCGCGCGTACGGCACGATGGCGTTGCGGCTGGCAGCAAACGCCGCCGATTTCCTGGAACGAGCGGCTGATCAGGACACGCCCGTAACCGTGATTACGGGCGACACAGAGGCTGAACTCGGCTTCGCATGTGTTGCCGAGGACCCGCTGTTCGCCGATGAAGACGTCGTGGTGGTCGACGTCGGCGGGCATAGCACGGAGGTCTCGACGAAGGATTCTCGAACAAGCTTGCCCGTCGGCACCCTGGGGCTGCACTCTAGTCAGCTTCGCGCCGAGTCTCCTGACTCTGGTGCCATCTTGCAGGCGAGCGCGATTTTGGACGAAGCCTTCTCGGAACTTCCGAAGGCGACGGGCAAGGTCGTCGGCCTGGGCGCAAGCGTCACGAACCTTGTCTCGATACGCGAGGCGCTTTCCGAATGGGCTCCCGCGCGAGTCCATGGCGCATTGCTCGCCTACGAGGAAGTAAGCCGCTTCGTGGGCCGATCCATGC
>JAICGT010000067.1 GCA_025922995.1 Fimbriimonadales bacterium | reverse complement strand
TGGCTCAGCCGCTCGCGTCCCTAAATACGCATGCTCCCTGCGGTTTCGGTGGTCTTCGGGTTCTTTTTCGGAGCGGCGTTCGGCTCATTCCTGAACGTCGTGATCTATCGCCTTCCGCTCGGGATGTCTCTAGCCCAGCCGCCGAGCCACTGCCCCAAGTGTCAGCACCGATTAGGCGGGCTCGACCTGTTTCCGTTGCTCAGCTTTCTATTCGCCGGAGCAAAGTGCCGCTACTGCCGCGCGCCGATCGGATGGCGCTACTTCATGGTGGAACTGCTGATGGGGACGATTTGGGCGGCGCTGTGGTGGCAATTGCTGGTGCAGGGCAGCGACGTCGCGCGGTTCATCGCGCTTGCGGGATTTGCGACAGCGCTCGTTGCCGCGTTGTTCATCGACCTCGAGCATTTCATCATCCCCGATTCCATCAACGCGATCATCCTATTAATAGGGGTTCTTTACAACGTGTGGCTGATTTCTCAGGGCGCGGGCTGGTTCACGCTCGGCGCGATCACGCTGCCTGCGGCTCTTGCCGGTTGGATCGTAGGGGCGCTGGCGATGTGGCTGATCTCGTTCGGCGGCCGGGTGTTCTTGGGCAAGGACGCGATGGGGCACGGCGATATCAAGCTGGCGCGGGGGATGGGAGCGGTGCTCTTTCCGGTGGCGGCGTTGATCAGCTTCGGGCTGTCGATCGTGATCGGGCTGGTGTTCGGGATCGTGTCGATTGTTTTGGCGAGAAGAGCCTCGGACGCGTCGGACGAATCGGAGGAGGCCGACGAAGAAGAGCCCGAATCGATCGGCTCGCTCGCGAAAGCGGGGCTGGGGTACCTGCTTCTGGTCGATGTTGTTGCTCTGGCTTTTCCGAAGTTGGAGGAGAAGTGGTTCGGCCCCGAGTACCTCAGCGAGGACGCCGAGGGGGAAGACGACTGGAAGCCGGGGGTGACGACGATACCGTTTGGGCCGGCGCTTGCGGCGGCCGCGCTGCTGGTGGCATTATTCGAGGAGACTCTCGTGGGGTGGGGACGTGCATACCTCGATTGGGCGCTCCACCGTTAGATAGTCGGTACTATAATGAGGAATCGCGGAACAACGCGAACAGGTGGCGTCGTCAAACCATTGGCGCGGCATCCGAGGGCATATGAGGCGAAAAGCATTTTCATTGATAGAACTGTTGGTCGTTATCGCCGTGATAGCGATTTTGGCGGCGATCTTGCTGCCTGTCTTCTTCCGAGCGAAGATTCAGAACAGGCGAGCAAGCGACATTACAAATATGATGTCGATACAACAGGCCATGCACCTTTACAAAACCGACCAAGGCGGGTTCCCGCCGCTGCTGATCCAAGCAGCAGAGTACAACGGCAACATGCTGCGGCGGGTCGGTGAAGTCAAGCGAGGGTTCCTGTACAAGAGCAGCATTAACGATATCTCCGTCTTCCATAGCGCGGCCGCCACGATCTCGGACGAGAGCATGACGGTTCAAGCCTGCTGGCCCACGGTCGACTCGCGGGGGACGGGACCTCAGGAAACTCAATTCAAGGGCCCGAACGACTTGGTGGTGTACACCGACCTGGCGTTCAACTTCGATCCGGCGTCCCTGAATGGCCAGAATCCAGGCGATCCCGTAGAGTTCTATGCATACGACAACTACGATATCGGGCGGTCGTTCAATCCGAACTGCGCTTCACCGGCAGGTTTCGAACTTAGATATATTTTGTTCTGGACGACGATGGGACAACAGGGCGGAGGCCCATCGGACAATCAGAGGCAGCTTGGATACCGCGATCCGAAAGAGGACACGATCATCACGTGGAACAACTATTTTCAGGAGACCGAAGGATCGCCGCCGCAGCCAAAGCGGACGAAGGACACGATTGTGCTTATGCTGAGCGGAACGGCAAAGCCGGTCGACGGAAAGGATATCTACGAAAGGTCGTGGAGATTCGGACAATAGGTTTCTTCCGAGCTTTCTCGGAACAAGGGGCGCCGTGTCGGCGTCAGTTTTGCATTCTCCCGGAGACAACATGAAACGTAGAGGCTTCACGCTTATCGAATTGCTGGTGGTCATCGCTGTCATTGCGATCCTCGCAGCGATTATCTTCCCTGTGTTCAACGCTGCGAAGCGTTCGGCAAAAATCCGTGCGGATTCGACGAACATGGCGTCGTTGCACCAGGCGCTCAAGCTGTACCGAGAGGATCAGGGCGGCTACCCGCCACTGCTGTTGCAGGTGGCCGAATACAACGGCAATGTGCTTCGTCGAGTGGACGAACTGCGACGGGCCTATCTCTACCGGGGACGCATTAAGGAGATCGACGCGTTCAAGAGCGTCGAGTCGCTTGCAGGGCCCACCGACGTGGTGCAGGCTTTTTGGCCGAACATCGACCCGAGGCCGACTTCGGTCGCCGGCCCATGCGAGTCGCGTCAGATTCTGGGCAACGAAATTCTCGGTGGGCCGTGTGGAGGCAACGTTCCTCTCGGGCTCACCTCTGCAGTTTCGGGACGGGACGTCGTGCGATACGCGCAACTCGGGATCGACCCGTTTTTCTTGAACGGCGACGATGTCACCGATCCCGCGCAAATGTATGCGTGGGATACCTTTGACGTCGCTGAAGTTAGAGATCCGTACGACCCGACGAACCGGATCCACGAGCTGCGGTACGCGCTCTTCTGGACTCTCTGGGGCCAAACCGGGGGAAGCTCCCAAGACAGCACGCGGCAGTTGGGATACCACAGTCCTCGCGAGGATACGATTATTACGTGGGACTCTTACTTCGCTCGTTTCGAAGCGGGCAGCGCCGCGCCCAATAGAGACCGCACGACACTGGTCCTCTATCTTAGCGGCACCGTGAAGAACGAAGACTCGCTCGATGTTTGGGAGCGATCCTGGGGCTTTGGTCGTCCCTAACCATCCTTAAGAAACGCCATGAGACAACGAAAATCCAGCGGCTTTAGCCTGATCGAGATCCTAGTGGTCTTGGTTGTGCTCGTGGTCGGAATCTTGAGCGCTATGCGGCTGTTCCCGTTAGGGATCATCGGCCTAACCAACACACGCGACTATTCGACTGCGCAGACCATGGCGCGTAGCCAACTGGACCGGCTTGCGACGCATCCCGGCGACCTTCCGTTGCAGATATTGCCCGTCAGATACGTGTTCGTCGGCAACAACCTGGTTTTGGAAACGGACCCCACCGTGAGCCCGCGAGAACTGGGCCCTGGAGGCGACATCCTGGAGAACGGGAACGTGATCGTGGCAGGCGGCGGGGAAGTGCCTTGGCGCTACGCCAACGACGCGAACCGCGTGCGACGTGTAATCGGCGAAGGTGGAACGATCCCGGCTCCCCGGCCCATGGGCAACGAGTTCGGCGGCCTTAGGATTTTGAATTTTGCCCCGATCGTGGACGACCCATCATTGCTACTGGTGTACGGCCGCGACATGGAAGACGATCGGGTTCGGAACTCGACCGCCGGCCAGCCTCGCAGAAATCCCGAGCAGTGGGAGTTCGAGCACGACGACGGGGTCGGACAAATTTGGCTGCCCGGCACTGAATGGCGGCCCGTTAGTTACAAGATCAATTTTGGTTACTACATCAACAACGGCGGACAGCTCGAGCGCGTAGACGTGATCGACCAGGTAGTCATCGTCAGCACCTCCCCGGGAGGTGGCGTAAACGAGGCACTCTACGATCCCGTCAATAACACGGTCACACCCATAAACTTGCTCGCCCTGATCGGGAATCCGCCCGGATTCGTGGAGATCGTTTGGGGTTCTGTGGAGGCTGCTCGGCTGTTCGACCAGGTACCGACCGCGAACGCTTTCGACCCTCGCTATCCCTATGAGTACAAGGTGCTTGCGGGGAACCTCGGGGCGCTGCTTTTCAACCCTCGGTCGTACAACTACCGGGAGCGCAGGGGCAGAAATCGCGTTGCGCTGACGGCGCAAGTTAATTACGACGTATACGACTGGCACATTATCAACGACGAGATTCGCGCCGATCGCACGCGTAGCCCCCTCCACAAGCTCTCACTCCTGCAGTTGAAAGCGACAGGGGACATGCAGAATGACCGACGACGATACGACGGACTGAACGTTCCTGTGCCCGATGGCACTGGCGGAGTCGCTCTGAATCGCGATGTAATCGTGCTCGACTTGGACACGGGCGGCATCGTTTCTCCGGCTTCGAATCCGAACAGCCCCAACGGGCCGCAGAGTTACAAGGTCGACTACTTAAGAGGCGTCATTGCATTCGGCAGTCCCGTACTGGCCAATACCGGCCCGGGCCAACTTTCGAATACGGGGATTACGATCGTGCTTCCAGACGGCAATCAGAGCCTGATGACGGATGTCGACCCTGCGGGGCGCAATTTCCGGGTTCTTTACAAGGCTCACAACGACTGGGCGGTTCAAGTGTTCAAGGCGCCTCAGCGTATCGATGTAACTCGAGTCGCCGCACTGGGCGCGGCACAAGCCTACGTGGGTGGAACACCGTTCGGCAGTGGTGGGCACCCTACGAGGATCTACTTTGCTGCAGCCAACATCGGCGCGAAAGTCACGATTCGGGAGATTTGGTATCGCGACGGCTCAAACGCT
This sequence comes from Fimbriimonadales bacterium, assembly GCA_025922995.1. GTDB lineage: Bacteria > Armatimonadota > Fimbriimonadia > Fimbriimonadales > ATM1 > JACDEQ01. Next base: position 2,222 of record JAICGT010000067.1, on the reverse strand, counting down.
TTGAAGCTCATTCGCGACCACGACTTTTTGATCCGGTCGAGAACGAGTGTCGGCGACCCTCTTGGGATCTATCCTTCGATCGATATTAGCGAGGTCGACCCCGGTGCGGTGTCGTTCGATTGGACCCACGGCTATGCGGTGCGAGGCATCGGCGGCAGTTCTATCCGAGCCCGCGTGATTTGGAACAAGGCGGAGAAGGACGACGTCCCAGGTGATGGAGCGAACAGTATCGCCGAGCGGATGGATATGCACGAGGCTTGGACGCGTGAATGGCGCAAAGTCGAAGTGGAAAGCAACCTCACGAGGCGGGACGAAAACTAACATGCGACTGCGACAAGCCTTTACCCTCGTTGAACTGCTGATCGTTATGGCGATAACCGCGATCCTGATCACGTTAATCGGCATTCCGCTCGTGCAGGGACTGAACTTGACGCGTGCCGCACAGTCTTTCGCAGAAGCGCAAGACATCGCGAGAGAAGTGACCAGCAGGCTTAATCGGGAGCTCAGCACCGCCGCGACCGTGTTGGACAACTCGAGCCCCGAGGCATCCATCGAGATCGAGCTTCCAATGCGTAACGGCGGCGAGGGCTACGTTAGGCTGAGTAACGCGAAGATCGACTTCGTTCCACCTGCCCAAGGCGACCCGACAAACCCCAGCTATAACCCGGGGCGTAACAAATTCGACCCGACTTTGACCACGTCAATCGGACAAGTGATCCTTCCTGTTGCTCCGGGGCAGCGCATCGTCCGTTATTGGATCGGACTGCGGCATCCAATCGTGAATGGCGACGAGGGCTTTTACATCAATACCTGGTCGCCGAACATGCCCGGTGCAGATCGCGGCGATAACAACCTTGTCACGCTTTATCGGGCCGAAGTCGAGCCGTATGTGTACAACCAGCAGTTGGGCAGGTACGTCGCGAATACGGACTTCGTCCCGACCGATGTCGCCGGCCGTCCGGTCCTCAACGATCCTGGCTTCTTCGGCTACCACCCGAGCCAGCCGTATGACAATATCAACAACCATCGCGACCGGCTTGTTAACTGGATTCGCGTTGCCCGGCCGGTCGTTCAGGACGAGCGGACCGACCTCATCATGCCCGAGGTCGACGAGGCAACGAATCAAATTCTGTACGATGGCGATTTACCCCGAGTGCGCTCGTTAGTATCGTTTGCGCCGGTGCGTGTCAACGCAGAGCCCGCTCCGGGCAACAGCCGCCTGAGATCGGGAGTGGAAGTAATCGACACGAACACGCGGATCGCGTCGGAGTTTTATGCGACTGAGAGACCCGGCTGGACGCTTGACTCGCTGGTTCGATTGTTCCGCAGGGACCCGCGAATTCAGCCCCAGCCCCCATATTGGGTTGGGAGAAACCTGGACGGCGTGTATCAAATCGCGCGCTTCGATCCTGTGAACGATGGCAACGAGCGAACCGACGGCACGCCCGTCTTCAACATAACAGGGTATCAGGCGACTGTGGAGGCTGGAAATCCCAGAATCGGCCCGAACATCTACACCACGAGTGTTCGTGGCGACTTGATGCTGTTCAGCGTCGAACAGCGCCGAGGCAGAATCCAGATGCGATTCCCCGTTAGGGCTGCGCTGGGTTACGTTCCATCACCGGACACAAATCTTCCGAACCTGGGATTGAACGGCTGGCTGGCGAGCCCAACGAGGACTCAATACAATCCTTCGGGCGACTTGGCGCGGAGGTTTATCGACCTGCGCAACACAACGCAGTTTTCGGCTACAGCCCCTGATTTCAACCCTCTGCAGCCGACCGTAAATGGCTATGTGAACAACCGGGCCTTTATTTCGCCCGGTAGCGAAGTCGTTTACGGCCCAGACCAGAGGCCCGGTCCGAACTACGGTCGTCCCATCCGCTACACGCGTGTCGCTCCGGGCGAGACGGTTGGGATCAACCAATATAGAATTAATTACACCGATATCCGCGAGGCCGACTACGCTGCGATGGGGCTCCCTTCGCCGAATACCAACAACGACGTTCGGCTTTACATTCAGCCGCGTTTCAAGAAGGGGTATGTCGAGTTTAATAGCGATCCCAATCTGCCATTTCCGGCAGGAGGGACGATGCAGATTTCTTACGACTTCCAAGTCAACGACGAGGACGATTCTGTCGTCGTCGATTACGACAGCAACCAAGAGATCAGGTTCGACTTGACGGTGAGACGATTCCCGGGCGGCAATCGAACGCCGCCGC
>JAICGT010000066.1 GCA_025922995.1 Fimbriimonadales bacterium | reverse complement strand
TTTTAGCTGCACACGACGTATACCCGGTATTTCCTCCATCGCGCGAGCGTAAATCTTGTCCATGATTTGCCAAATATCCGGGCGCCCACTGTCCTTATCCGAAAAAGTGAGCATCATTGCCGCGCCGTTCACGGAGTTCATCCCGTAGCCGGTGAAGTAAGCCCCGCCAGTCATTCCCGGCCCGCCTTCATTGCCTATTTCGATACTTGCGTGCTGAATCCAGCCCCGGTCCGCGCCCTCTTCGGACATAATTTGCTCGAATTGCTTTACCGCTTTCTCGGTCGCAGCAAAAGAGGTGCCCGGTTTCATTTCCATTTGCACGCTCGCCTGACCGACGTCTGCGAGCGGCATCATTTCGCTGCCGATAAAGTAATAGAATCCGAAACCGATGACGATCGTGATTCCGATGCGAACAAAGTTTGCGAGCGGGTGCTTGAGCAGGTATCGGATGAGCCGCTCGTATCCGCGCTCCATGCGCGAAAGCCCACTTTCGAATCGACCGAGAACGTTTCGCGAAAACCATGTGTCGCGTCGATGCTCGGGGAGCTTCAGGAATCGCGAGCAGAGAACCGCCGTGAGCGTCATCGAAACGATGTAGCTGAATATTAGCCCGAAAATAATCGGCCAACAAAGGCCGACGAACATCAATTGCGTAATGCCGCCGCTGAGCATTAACGGGATGAGGGCGACGATCAAAACAATGGTTGCCGCGAGAACCGACCGACGCACTTCGGAGATGCCGTCGATCGTTGAAGTCCGACGATCCTTGCCCATTCGAAGGTGCCTTTCAACCGCATGAATATCGATAATCGCGTCGTCTACCAACCTACCGATGGCGATCAGTAGGCCGATAAGTGTGCTGGAATTCAAGCTCATCCCCAGTGCAGCCATTCCCAAAAGCGCCATGGCGAGCGACGTGGGTATTGCGGTGAGCGCGATGCCCGTTCCGCGCCAATCTCCCAGGAACAGTAGAACCAACAAGCCGGTGAGGACGATGGCGATGATCAACTCTTCCCACATGTTGTGGAAAAGAATGTTTACGAATCCGGCGTTGTCATAGGCGACGTCGAACGATATTCCCGGGAATTCTTGCTCCATTTGCCGCGCGGTCTCGATGACCGCATCGATCGTCACCGGAGAGCTTGCGTCGGCATTCTGCAAAACGTTGATGGCTATGGCTTCCGAAGATTCTCCATCTGCCATATGCCGGTACGAGCTTCGCCGCTCGATAAACGTGTCGGTGACTTTCGCGACATCGCCGACGCGGACGATGCGATCGCCCTCCGACATCACAATGTAGTTCCGCACGTCCTCTGCGGAACCCGCCAGCGTGTCGAGGCGGAGAACCGGCTCGCGGCCCTCGTCTGTCAAGAGCCCCGCGGGTTCGGCGACGTTGTACTTGTCGATTGCATCGCGCACGTCGATGATCGATATGCCGTACGAAGCGAGTTTATCGCGATCCACCTGAACTTGGAGCTGTCTGCGATATCCGCCGAACGGTGAAACGGTGTATATATTTCGGTGCGCGGCCTTAAAGCGATTTATGATTTGGTTATCCGCCAGATCGCGAAGGCGTTCGAGCGTCCATCCCTGTTCGGGATCGCCGCGTAAACTAAGTGTTAGAACCGGCAAGTTGAGGGGATCGACGCGCAATATCCACGACGGTTTCAGGTTCGCGCTTGTTCCCGGCAAGTCGCCTTGCACAACGTTGAGCAAGCTTTGCACTTCCACCTGAGCGCGCTGCATATCTGTGCCATAGGGATATTCCAGCGTCACCATGCTGAAACCTTCCTGCGACACGGAACGAATGTAGCGCACGTTGGAAACGTTCACCATCCGTTGCTCGATCGGCGAGGAAAAATACGTCTCCATTTCCTCGGCGCTTAAACCGGGCATCTCCGTAATAATGCCGAGCATCGGGCTTTCGACGTAAGGCATAAACCGCCTGGGCATCAAATGGCCAACGGCGATATAGCCCAGCACGAGCATCGCAAGAAAGAAAGAAACGACAACGTACGGGTGGTCGACCGACCACCTTACGATATTGAATCCGCCGCGTTCGCTGTTAGTGGCCATCGTGTCCGCCACTGGAACCCGATCCAGTAGGCAATTCGGCTGGCCCGCTTTCGCCCCACGCAACTGGCGCAACCGGGGAGCCTTCCGTTAATTCTTCGGTACCACCGAAAATAACTTGGTCCCCACTTTGCAAACCACTCACGACGATGGTCGTGCTTGCGTTCCTTGCACCCGTTACAACCGGTTTTCTAACGGCGATGAATTTCGCGGTCGATTCGCGTGGCGTCAAGTCCATCTTGCAGATGGGGCAAATCCCGGGTCCCTTCTCGCTAATCTCCGGATGCATGGTGCAAGTCCAATCGGTTTCACCGATTGACTCTCGCTCCTTAAGGGCCCAGACGAAGTTGTTTCCGGCAGCGTCGGTCTGGATCGCCTCATTCCGCACCGCCATTCCTTCGCGTGGTCCGGAAGCCTGCATTTCCATATTCACAAATGCGCCCGGCTGAAGCAGCGAATCGGAATTCCCGAGAATCGCCTCGACTGTAAACGTGCGCGTCATTGAATCCTGAACGGGGAATACGCTGGAAATACGACCCGTACGCGTCTTTCCTCCAACGGTGATAACAACCGGCGAGCCTTCGCGAATTTCGCCGGCATACCGCCCGGGTACCTTTGCTTGGACGCGAACCTTATTCATGACCTTAAGCTTCAGAACGGTTTGACCAGGTTGGACAAGACTGCCTGGGCTGACAACGCGTTCTGAAACAACAGCTGAGTCCAACGCGCGCAAATTACGGTATCCGGCGAGGACGCTCGAGGAGCCCGCTGCGGAAGTGATCGCCGACGCCTCTGCTATCGCTGCAGCGACTTCGGCTCGAGCCTTGTTGATTACGTGATCGATGGCCTGGATGCGCATGCGTGCTGCAGTGTGTTCGCCGATCGCGACCGCTATCGTGCTGTCTGCGACCAGGACGCGCGATTGTGCTGCGTCCGCCGCTCGCTTCGCGGTCTCGCTTTCCGCTTCTGCGGCCCGGAGTTGTGCTGCCGCGCGGTCGCGCGTCTCGACGGCCTGCTCATACTCGTCCCGCGATATCGCCCCTGCGTCGAGCAAGCTCTTTTCTCGCGCGAGGTTTTTCTGAGCGTAGTCCAAGCTTGCTCGTCGGTCGTCGATTAGGGCCGCCTTCGCGTTCCACGCCTCCTTCGCGCCCGCTGCCTCAGCGGCTGCGGCAGTTCTCGCAGCGCGCGCTTCGCGCTCATGCGCCGCGTGGGCGGCAACGTCCGCCGCCGCCGCGTCTCGCTCTGCAGAGAGGCGGCCGATCTCACGCTCCGCGACAACGACGCGGGACCGGCCGGCTGCGCCTTGCAGACGCGCGGCAGCAGCCTGCAAAGCTAACTCGTCGGCATCCAGGACCGCCAGAAGTTGGCCCGCTTTTACGCGATCCCCTGGGTACACGAGGACTTTCGCGACGCGACCGGGGACTCGTGCCACGACATCCTCGTCGGAGAAGGCGACCACCGACCCCGGGACGCTAAGCATGGTTGCGGCGGAGCCGGCCTGAACGGTTTCCACGCCGACGGGAAACACGCCGGGCGGTGGCTTCATGGCGGTCATGTCCATCGCCTGCGCTTCTATAGGCGTCATTGCGCCGTCCGGGCGGTTGGAGATCACAACCCAGCGCACGACGAGAAACACCGCCAAGAGTGCGACTAGGCTGATGACGAGGGGTATACGGTTGGTTTGCTTTGGGCGCGTTGGCTCCATGGTTCAGACCTCGCTGTTCGAGATTGACTTAAGGACGAGGAGCACCGCTCAGATCGAAGATCGGCGGTGGGCTAAGCCTGAACAGGAGGCGCTCTAAGAGGGTTTGACGCGCAATCGGGACCACGAACGCGGGTCTCGATCGGCTCGGTGTGCCCGGTGATCTGTTCAACTGTCAGGATAGAAAGTTGGACAGAAGTTAGCGGTAGGGAAGAAACGGCGTCGATTGCCTTGAACAGATCGAGCGCCATATCCGGGCTCGCTGCTGCGTCCGGATGCATCTTGCACTCGCCTCCGTCGCAGCAAGGCATCTGCTTTTCACAGCACGAGGGCTTCGACATCGCATCCAGGCACGCGCAGTAACGACTGGCCGCCGCTCCCTGCAGGAGCAGCAGCGACAGCCCTACCGCGAGGCAGACGATGCGTTTCATTCCGTGCATATTATAAGCAAATCAGAACAATCCGAGTTCCAACTTGGCTTCGTCGGACATGCGGCTCATGTCCCACGGCGGATCCCAAACGACTTCGACATGCGCCTTTGTCACGCCTTCGACCGCCCTGACTTTCTCTTCGACTTCGACGGGCAACGTCTCGGCAACCGGACATGCCGGCGCGGTGAGTGTCATGCGAACAACCACCTCACCCTCGGCATTGACGATGACGTCGTAGATGAGGCCGAGCTCCCAAATATTTACCGGAATCTCCGGGTCGTAGATCGTCCTAATGGTCTCGATGACCTCGCCCTGCAGCGGCAACATCTCGAAGGGTGTCTTAGCGTCTGTCATTCCGTCTTTGCCTCAGTCTTTCCGGCAAGCGCAGATTCCAGAGTATGCCATGCGAGCGTGGCGCATTTTACGCGCATCGGAAATTGGGAAACTCCGGCGAGCGCGGATAATTTGCCGAGGTCTCTGTCTTCGCCCTTGGCCATTGCATAAAAGTCGTGAGCCATGCCGGTGAAGTGGTCGAGCGTTTTGCCCACCGCGGCTTCTGCCATCATCGATGCCGATGCGACACAAATTGCGCAGCCCACACTCTCATGCCCCAGCTCGGATATTGTATCGTTGTCGACGCGCGCGCTTAGTCGTACTTCGTCGCCGCAAAGCGGGTTAACGCCGTCTGCAAAATGTGTCGCGTCTTCGATGGGCCCAGCATGGCGAGGGTTCCTGAAGTGGTCGAGAATAACTTCTTGATACAAGTCCTTCAGGTCGATCATCCGAACAATTCCTCGACTTTTGCAAGAGCGGCGCCAAGCGCGCGGATGTCGTCGACGGAGTTGTAAACCCCGAAAGATGCGCGAACCGTCGCAGGAATATCGAGAGCGCGCATCAACGGCTGTGCGCAGTGGTGGCCCGCACGCACGGCGATCCCTTCATGATCGAGCACCGTACCCACATCGTGCGGATGCGCATTTCTGACGGTAAATGAAATTGCTCCAACACGCTGCTTGGGATTGCCGATAATGGACACATTATCGTGTTGGCGCAGTACCTTCTCGATCTCGGCCATCAAACTGCTTTCATGGGCAGTTACCGCGTCGAATCCGATCTCATTGATAAAATCGATGGCTGCGTTTAGGCCGATTACACCCTCGATGTTCGGCGTGCCGGCTTCAAACCTTTGCGGCGGCGGTGCAAAATGTGTTTTCTCAAAACTAACTGATGCTATCATGTCGCCTCCTCCTTGATAGGGAGGCATTTCTTCAAGCAATTCCTTTCTTCCGTATAATACGCCGATGCCGGTTGGGCCGTACATCTTGTGCCCGGAGAATGCGTAAAAATCGCAACCGATGTCTTGCACGTCGACCTTTTGATGATGCACGGCCTGCGCTCCATCGATTAGCACGTGCGCGCCCGCACGCTTCGCCACTTCGGTCATCTTCTTTACCGGGTTGACGGTGCCGAGCGCATTGGAAATGTGTGCGATCGCAACTATTTTGGTTCGCTCGCTGAGAAGGCGAGAAAAAAATTGTAAGTCTACGTCTCCATCGCTGGTCAGCGGCGCGACGATAACGCGCGCACCGGTTCGCTTTGCCGCCATCTGCCATGGAACGATATTCGCATGGTGCTCCAGCGTCGTCAACAGAATCTCGTCGCCTTCGCTAAGAACCTCGTTGCCGAATGTCGCAGCTACCAAATTAATCGATTCGGTCGTGCCGCGAGTGAATACAATTTCGTCGGGATCCTCCGCCCCGATGAAAGCCGCCACCTTCGCACGGGTCGCCTCGTATGCTTCCGTCGACTTATAGCTGAGAGCGTGTACGCCACGACGAACGTTTGCGTTGAACTCCCGATAATAACTGGAAATAGCGTCGATCACACTGTCGGGCTTTTGCGACGTTGCGGCGCTATCGAGATACACCAGACGCTTACCGTAAACCTGTTGCGCGAGAATCGGGAACCGACCGGCTACATCGATTATTTCGCGCTCTCGCGTCGTCTTCATGGCGCGTCGTGGAATCGCCTGAAGAGCCTTGCCTCGAGCGTTTCTCTAATAACGGGAATTCCGATACGGTCGAGCACGTCGCTCGCAAACGCGTAAATCAACAGTCCACGCGCTTCCTTTTCCGGAATTCCGCGCGACCGCAGATAGAACAACGAGTCGGCGTCCAGTCGGCCGATAGTTGCGCCGTGCGTACAGCGCACGTCATCGGCGAAGATTTCCAGTTGCGGTTTCGTATTGATCGTCGCGCCGTCGGATAGCAACAGCGTCATGTTCGATTGCTTCGAGTCGGTTTTCTGGGCAATCTGCCGAACAATGATCTTGCCGTTGAACACAGCCGAAGATTTATCGGCCATGATGCCTTTGAACAGTTCATGGCTGGGGCAGTGCGGCTGAGCATGGTCGAGCCGAGTGTGATTGTCTACGTGCTGGTCGCCTCGGCCGACATAAAGGCCGTTCATCGTGCATTCCGTACCCTCTCCATTGAGGACTCCGTTAATATCGTTGCGGACTATTTTTCCGCCGAGCGTCACGACCGTCGTCTTGAAATTCGCCGCCCGCCCTTGGTCGATTTGAGTATTCGTAATGTGATATGCGCT
>JAICGT010000065.1 GCA_025922995.1 Fimbriimonadales bacterium | reverse complement strand
TATGATGAACGGCGTGATTTATGCGATTGTTTACTGCGGGATTCTGGTCGCGCTAGCGGTCCTGGTGTTCGACCGCAAGGAGCTTTAGCTTGCGGAAGAAGGGCTGGGTCGTCGGTGTACTTGTCGTCCTGTTCCTCGCACAGGGCATCGTGTCGCGGGCTATGTTTCCAACGTGGGTGAAGAACTACAGCGCGCACAATGTGGGCGTTGCTCCCGGATTGTCGATCGACCAGCTCCTGGCGTCGGTTGCCGGGTTGCGCGAGATGGTCGCCGGAATCCTCTGGATCGAGAGCGACGAATATTTCCATACAGGACAATTCGATGCGATCCTGCCGGTAATCAGATTGGTGACTTGGCTCGATCCGCGCCAGATAGAGGTGTACTCGACCGGTGCCTGGCACATCGGATACAACTTTACGGATGAGCAGAACCGCTCGGATCGTCGATACATTCCACTCGCATTGCAGCTGCTCGGCGAAGGCGTTCAGAACAACCCGAATACGTATGAGCTTTATTACGACACGGGTTGGATGTACTATCAGAAGATCGACGACGAATACCCGCTCGCTGTGGACTGGTTCAAGAAGGCGATTGCGCAGCCGGACATTGCAAAGATACCGGCTATTAAGAGCATGCTCTCGAATGCCTACATCAAGAATGGCCAAATCGAAGAGGCCCTCGACTATTATTGGGACTTGCAACAGGCTTCGCTCAAGGCGTTTGAAGAAACCAATGATGAGCAGTTTCGCATTACACATGATACGCAGGAAAAAAACGTCGATAATACGATCATCCGTATGGCTTCGCGAGGTTATTTTGCCAAAAAGGATGGCGTTTACGATCAGTTCCCATACGACACGAAGATTCCGCTCGACCTTAACTTTTCAATGAAGCTAACCACGGTCGATCCAAAAGTTGTGCAGGTCACGGGGACGTGGGGTGTACCCGCTGCAGGCGCGCGCATCCGCCTGGTAATTCGTGATGCTGATTACAATCTGGAGTGGAAGCCGGCGGGCAGTTTGGACTTCGAGATCGACAAGGATAAATCGTACATGCAGGAACTGCTTTATACGCAGAACGGCCGGTTCAATCAGAAAATAGATATGGCTCGCAATCCTACGATGTACCGTTTCGATAGCGACGAAGTTATGGTGGAGTTTTACTTCAATCCGCGCAGCGCGCCGGCCCACATTCAGGATCGCATCGGATGGAGCGGTGAAGGAATGACCGACTCGAATTACCTTAACACCGAGGCGCGCGAGGGCACTCGAATTTTGCTCGCACAATTCAAAATCAAGCGCGAGGACATCATGAATCGAGGATTCTCGCTGTCATCGCCCGGCTACAAAGAAGGCGGAACCGGCGACGGTGACGTCATTATCCAGCGAAGTTTACGTACTAAATAGTATGAGGGGAATCGTTATTGCAGGCGGTCTCGGAACGAGGCTGCGCCCGCTGACATTAACGCGTCCGAAACCACTGATGCCGCTCGCCGGCGCGCCGCTGTTGGAATATCAGCTGTCTTATTTGCGCGCTGGGGGAGTAAGCGAAGTTTGTTTCGCGACGAATTACATGGCTGAGGCAGTCGAGGCGGAATTCGGCGACGGGTCGGCGTTGGGAATGAAGCTTACTTATGCTGTCGAGGAGGAACCGCTCGATACGGCCGGCGCGATACGCAACGCGTACGACGCTATTCCGGGCGAGGACTGCGTGGTTTTCAACGGAGATGTGATCCACGGTTTCGATATCGCCGATATTCTGCGAAAGCATGAACAAAGAAATGCTTTCGTCACGCTGACCTTGCGGCGCGTCGAGCGGCCGCACGCGTTCGGCGTCGTTCCTACGGACGGCGACGACCGAGTTCTCGGGTTCCTGGAGCCCTCGGACGAGCAAAAGCGCTTAGCAGAAGGCGAAGCGACGGGAGAGTTCGACAATATAAACGCGGGGCTTTACGTCATGAAAGCCGAGGCGATCGAGGCGATACCTCAGCGTCGGTGCAACATCGAGCGCGAGATTTTCCCGGCATTCGTTCAGCAGGGAAGGGCGGTTTATGGCGATATTCGCGATGATTTCTGGATCGACATCGGCCGGCCGGCGCAGTATCTCCAAGCCATCGCGGCGATTGTTTCCGGCGAAGTCGCGTCCCCGCGCCAATTCCTAAGGCGAGACGAAGCTGCGGTAGACCCTTCGGCAGACATCGCCGAGGACGCGAAATTGTGCTGTGGGTCTGCGATTGGACCCAACGTGCAGATCGGGGCGGGCGCCGAGATCTGCAACTCGGCGATTTTGGAAGGAGCCGTCGTCGGCGCAGGTTGCAAAATTATCGGGTCGGTCCTTGGTGAAAGATCGTACGTCGGCGAAGGAAGCGAAGTGTTTCGCTCTGCCATCGCCGCAGGAAGCAGCATTGGGGCGCATAGCCGCATGGGTGGCGTCAAGTAAACTGCCTCGTAGATGAACGTTCCCCTTGTCGACCTGGTTTCCCAATACCAGGAACTCAAAGAAGACCTAGACTCAGCGGTGCTGGAGGTGCTTTCCAGTGGCCGCTACACTCCCGCTAACGAAGTGCATTCTCTGGAGCAGGAGATTGCCGCGATGTGCTCCGTCGAGTACGGAATCGCCTGTAACTCAGGTACCGACGCCTTGAAAATCGGCCTACAGGCGATGGACATCGGTCCCGGCGACGAGGTAATCACGACGCCGTTTACCTTCGTGGCGACGATCGAGGCGATCATCCAAAATGGCGCAAAGCCGGTTTTTGTGGACATCGATCCTCAGTCTTTCAACATGAACCCGTATTTGCTGGAAGCGGCAATTACGGACAAGACTCGCGCGATCATTCCGATTCACATTTTCGGCCAAATTGCCGAGATGGAAAAGATTATGGCGATTGCGAACAGCCACAACATCTTGGTGTTGGAAGACGCGGCGCAGGCGATCGGTTCGACGAGAAACGGGCTTAGCAGCGGAGCGTGGGGAATTGCGGCGACGCTCTCCTTTTTCCCAACCAAAAACCTCGGAGCAGCCGGCGACGCCGGGATGGTGATTACCAACGACAAGCAGGTTTTCGAGAAGTGCATGAGCCTGCGCGTTCACGGCATGGCAAAAACACCGTATTTATATGAAGACATCGGCCATACAAGCCGAATGGATGAGGTTCAGGGCGCGATCCTCCGCGTAAAGTTGCGGAAGTTGCGCACATGGAACGACAAGCGCCGACAGCACGCCGCAATTTACGATGCGATCTTGGATGACAGCGACGCTCAGAAGCCGTACGTGGACGCCGAGACGTCGTACCATCCTTACCACCAATACACGATCCGTCACCCGAAGCGCGATGACCTCATGGCGCACCTCAAGGACAAGGGCGTAGGCTGCGCCATCTATTATCCTGTTCCGTTGCATACGCAGCCGCCCTACGCCTATCTCGGATACAATGAGGGCGACTTCGAGGAAACCGAGTCGGCGTGTGAGGAAGTGCTTTCCTTGCCCATTCAGGCGCACCTAACTTCGGAACAAGTGGAGTACGCCGCAAAGTGCGTCGCTGAATTTTAGGCCGATATGACGGTTCAAGAAATCATTGCAGAGCTTAACGACTACTGGTCGTCTCGAGGCTGCGTTATTTTGCAGCCCTATGACGTGGAGGTGGGAGCCGGCACGATGCACCCCGCCACTGTATTTGGGTCGCTTGGGCCGATGCCGGCTAATTTTGCGTACGTTCAGCCGAGCCGCCGGCCAGCGGACGGCCGCTATTGCCGCAACCCGATGCGCAACCAAAGATACTATCAGTATCAGGTCGTCATGAAGCCGAGCCCAGACGACATCGTCGACATCTACCTGGACTCACTCAACGCGATAGGGTTTAGCACAACGAAGAACGACGTCCGGTTGGTGGAGGACGATTGGGAGTCACCGAGCATGGGGGCGAGCGGTGTCGGTTGGGAGGTTTGGATAAACGGTGCAGAGATTACGCAGTTCACCTTCTTTCAACAAATGGGAGGCATCGAGCTGAATCCGGTGAGTGTCGAAATAACCTACGGCCCCGAAAGGTTGTGCCTCATGTTGGATGGCGGCGCGTCTTTTTGGGAAGATCTCGAGTGGGCACCGGGCACATCGTACAAGGACGTTAATTACGACCTCGAGCTCCAACACAACATCTATAACTTCGAAGTTGCCGACGTTGAAATGCTTGCGAAGCTTTTCGAGATGTATGAAGCCGAGAGCAAGCGCGTCATAGAAATGGCAGCCTCTTACAACGAAGTTTTAGAAAGGTACGCAGTGGGCGAGGGCGAAAAGAGCTTGTCACTCGTTTATCCGGCATTCGATTGGGCATTAAAGTGCAGCCATGTTTTTAACGTCCTAGATGCGAGGGGCGCGTTATCGCCTTCGGAGCGCGGCGCCTACATTAATCGAATTCGAGCCCGCGCGCGTGCCTGTTGCGTGCAATATGTCAAAGGTCTAAATGATGTCAAAGAAAAGAATAAATCGTCGTGAATTCATCCATGCCGCCGGGGCGACCGGAGTCGGCCTGATGGCGGGCCTCCCAGCCGCCGCAAAGCTGAGAGAGAATCCAATGGCAGAAATTCAATCCGCCGCGGCACTTGCAGCACCGAAACTGGAGACGGTACGCCTCGGGTTCATCGGAGTCGGCGCGCGCGGCTCCGGCCACGTCGCCCAAATGCTGATGATGGAGGGCGTCGAAATCAAGGCCATTTGCGATATCCATGCGCCGACGGCGCAAGCGAGCGCCAAGAGATGCACAGACAAGGGAAGACCCGCACCGGACCTCTACACCCAGGGACCCGACGATTACAAGCGCATGCTCGACCGCGACGACATCGACGCGGTCCTAATCTCGACGCCTTGGGAAGACCATGTTCGCATGTCTGTGGATGCCATGGATCGCGACAAGCATGCTTTCGTGGAAGTCCCTGCTGCGACGACGATCGAGGGATGTTGGGATCTCGTCGAAACCGCAGAAAAGCGCCAAAAACACTGCATGATGATGGAGAACGTATGCTATGGACGAGAAGAACTGCTCGTGCTGAACATGTGCAGGCTCGGTGTTTTTGGGGAATTGCTGCACGGCGAAGCTGCCTATATCCATGACCTTCGCGGACAGATGAACGAGGTCGAGCGGGGAACGGGAAGCTGGCGCACGTACCAATACGCAAAAACAAACGGCAACCTTTATCCGACGCACGGCCTCGGCCCGGTCGCGCAATATATGAACATTAATCGTGGCGACCGCTTCGATTACATGTCGTCCGTTTCGTCGCCGTCACGTGCTCGAGAAGTTTACGCCCGCGAGCATTTTCCGGAAGACCACAAATGGAACAAACTAAAATTCATTTGCGGAGACATTAATACAAGCATTATCAAAACCGTCGGTGGAAAAACAATTATGGTGCAGTGGGACGAGCAATTGCCCCGTCCTTACACGCGGCATAATTTAATTCAGGGCACGCGGGGGGTGTGGGGTGGATTTCCGGACCGCATGGTTGTAGAGGGCCGCACGCCGAGCACTCACTCGTGGGCGGAAGGCGACGACCTCAAGCCGTGGTACGACCAGTACGAGCATCCTTTATGGAAGCGAGTCGGCGAAGAGGCGGTCAAAGCAGGCGGCCACGGAGGCATGGATTTCGTGATGCTTTGGCGCATCATCTACTGTCTGCGCAACGGCTTGCCGATGGACCAAGACGTGTACGACGGCGCGGCGTGGTCATCCGTAACGCCGCTCAGCGCGGAGTCGGTGGCTGCGCGGAGTAAGTCTGTCGACTTTCCAGATTTCACACGCGGCAAGTGGAAGTCGATGAAACCGTTGGCTATCGTTTCTTAGCGGCTACTGCCCGCGTGCCTCCTGTAGAGCGGCGTAGGACACATACCACTTCCCGTCCTTGATAAGGCTGATGTCGGTGGTATCGATCCAACGCGGGCCGTCTTTAATCCCCTTGGCAGCCAACGGGATAATCACCTGTTCTCCGCCGACTGTGAAACTAGCTGTTCCCAACACGCCATTTGTTCTGAGATTCAGCTCCAGCACCTGACAATAGCCGGCCAAGTCAACCAGCCTTTCGCCACGCGGACCGGTCAGGGCTGCAATGGGGAAACCGCCGATATTGACGGGACTAGCTTGTTGCCCGTCAAATCCCCGGACTTGCGCCAGCGTAAATCTCGCGATGCCCTCGCACACATCCTTGTCGCCCTCGGGGTAAGCGGCTCGCCATCGAGGTATTCCCCCTTGGTCAATATAGGGTCGGTAAGAGAGCGAACATTTCACGAAGATCCGACCATCGTATGCTTGCAAGAAGCTGCTAGCCTGGCTGCCGCCCCGGCGTGCGTTTTCCGCAACCGGAAAGCCGCTATACCCTACGGGCGGCTCGTTCGAGAGCTTGGCGGGGCTTATCCCCGTCCAGTACTCTTCTGGTGTGTGGCGTGTGCTAATTCGCTGTGCACTGAGGCTGAGCGTGGCGAGGTCCGACTCCCGAGTACTCCATCCGGAGGCGGTGAACGAAGGACCGTTGTCCTCATGACTGGACCGTTTGAATTCAAAGCCTACAGCCGCTTGCAAGTTCCGGCGGACGATATTCTCAGCCTCCGGGGCTTGTGGTGAACCAAGAAATGCCAAAACGAATATTCCTAACATGTTTTTCTCCTCCAGTTCGATCAATCAGCAGAACCGCGCCGCCGCCCGTAGCTTACTGTCCGCGCGCCTCTTGCAGCGCTGCGTATGACACGTACCATTTACCGTCCTTGATCAGGCTGATGTCGGAGGTATCAATCCATCGCGGGCCGTCTTTAATCCTTTTCGCAGCCAGTGGAATAATCACCATTTCGCCGCCTGAAGTAAAGCTGGCGGTGCCCCGTTGCTGGT
>JAICGT010000064.1 GCA_025922995.1 Fimbriimonadales bacterium | reverse complement strand
CGGAGAGTAAGCCCTTTTGGGCCGTTTCAATTTGTTTTTTAGCAGATTCTAAATTCAAATAAGCCTGCTTAACTTCGAGCGTAACCCCCAGCGTCGTTTGATCCAACGTGATTTTCGCTTTGTTTTCGTCCGACTTCGCTTGTCTCACCAGAGAGCGATTTAATCCGCCGTCGAAGATCGGAAAGGAGAGTTGCGCGGTCGCCGATAGGGAATCCTGCGCGGCCCCTAAGCCGCCCGCACCAGGGTCGTAGCTGAAGTTGCCCGTTAAATTTAATGCGGGCAAATTGCCTTTCTCCCGTGCTCGCCTGACCTTCTCGAAATAGTCGAATCGACGCCGGGCGGCAATAAGCTCCGGCCTGGTCGCTTTTGCCTTTTCCGTCAGTTCTTCGAGTGAGACGTCGACTCTCGGCAGAGTGTCCGGCGGTATGAGTTCAACCGGCGTAGACACGTCGCGTGAAAGGGTCTGGTTGAAGGACGCTTCGGCTAGGAGTTCGTTGTTGAGCGCTTGGAGACGCTCCTGCTCGGCGTTAGCGAGTTCCGATTCAAATCGGATGACATCGAAACGAGCGGTGTCGCCTGCCTCGTATCGAACTTTCGCTGCGCGAAGCTGCTCGGTGACGTTGACCACGCGCTCCTCAGCAACCTGGACCAGCTCGTCGGAGCGAAGCACGTCCATGAAAGCCGTTTTCGCGGCGAGCGCCACGTCGTTGATCGTTGCCGTTAGCGTCGCCATAGACGCAGCTTCAAGCGCGCGCGCTCCTCCGAGCGCCAAGCCGGAGATGCCCCAGATGTCGACCGGTTGGGCGAGCCGAAGCGCGATGCTTTTAGAGTCGATCGGGCGAATGATTATCGGCGGCTCGTTCGGGTCGAACACTGCAGATATCTCGCTGGTGTACCGAGTGTAGGTGCCCGTGGCATCCAGCTTGGGAAGAAGTGCCGACCGAGCCTGTGCCACCCCGCCTTTCGCAAATTCGACGTCTTGTTGAGCAAGAAGCACAGCGAACGCGTTCTGCTTTGCGATGCGAACCGCTTCCTCCAGCGTCAGCGGCTGGGGATCTTGGCTCCACGCAAGCTGCGGCAAGGCGCAAGCAATCCCAACCATAACGAAGTTTCGAAGTTTCACAAAACTCATCCCTGTCCACTCTTTTTATTGATTCCTTCCAACAGGCAATCCACGATCGACGACAGCTGAGCGACAGACCCCCCCGTAAGCCGCAGCACGACGACCGGGTGTGTGAGCATCCTGGCAGAAATCTCAGTATCGTGGGCGCGCAGCTCGCCTGCTGCCACGCGGGCCGCGAGGTACCGCGCCAGCGTCTGGACGCCGGTATTGCACATCGTGGTCCATCGTTCTTCCAACTGCGGGTTGGTCATCGACTCGCGAATGATCATGCGCATAAAGCTCTCACGCTCGACAAGCAGATCGTAGTAGCTGTGCACAACCTCCAGGAGGACTTCCGAGGCGGGCCGATCGAACGCGGGCAAGAGAACACGCTCCATCTCGGCGGCGAATCCGTGCCGCTCGAAAACGGAGAGGAGCAGATCCTCCTTGCTTTCGAAGTAGTGGTAGACCAAACCCGCCGCGACGCCGCAAGCCTCGGCGAGGTCTTTGATCGTGGCGTTCTCGTAGCCTTTCTCGGCAAACAGCGAAAGGGCGGCGTCGATCAGTTGATTCCGCCGTCCCTCGTGGAGGTCTTTTCTGGAAATTTCCGGAGCGCTCATTGAACGTTCAGTCAGACACGATACCCAAGTTCTACTACTTTTCGTTGCGTTTCTGACGGTCAATAGGATAAAACGCTGCAGTTCGCTGAACCCGCGCTCAATTTTCGGTGCTTGCTTCCAAACTGAAAGACCCACCTAAGAGCGATTCGTTGGCACACTGCCCGCTTGCCCGACCAGCGAGAAATCGGCGCCTCATCGGAGCCAGACGTCACAGACCATCATTCGAAACGATGCAGACCGTGACAGGCGACGTGAAATGTCGCGTGAGCCACGTGCGACGGGACCCGTTCTTGCGTATCCCTGGAGCACCGGGATGGACATGATCCGCTGGTCGATTCAATAATCGGGTTAGGAATGAGGTTGCGGCGTTACGCCGCAGCCTGATTGTCCGTGTAGTGACGCGCGCTCTTCAGCGGCTCACTGTACACGGCGGTTTACCAGATTTATACGGTGAAGAGAGCCGATCGTTAGGTTAGGTCACGCCTGACGGCGATTCAACTCCGGCTGACCAGGAACAAAACGGGGGATCTATTTTGTTAGAGTGTATCTACGAGGTGAGCTTAAGCCCTCATTACTATTAAGCCCTAGGTTGGCCGAGGAACAATTATGTTACGATTTTCTTCCCTTTTATTCTCAGCGGTAGCGCTTTGCGCCGCCGCTCACGCACAGTGGGTGCGGCAAGCCCCGTACCCCGCAAACGACGAGCTGCAAGCGGTGTATTTCGTATCGCCGGAAGTCGGCTTTATTTCGGGCGCAGGCAATATATTAATGCGCACCACCGATGGTGGTCAAACATGGAGTCAGGCACCCGGAGTCGCCCGCGATCCGTATGGAACCGGAGGCGAGCCGATCTGGCATATTCAGTTCCTTAACGCAAATGACGGATTCGCCATGGGCAACCGAGGCTATCGCACGAACGATGGTGGCGCGACTTGGCAAGTGCTTTCGTTGCCGGATGGCGCATACGACTTCGATTTTCTAACTCCGCAGCGCGGATGGATGTTTAATCGTCGAGGCTTGTACGGCACATCGAACGCCGGAACTTCCTGGCAACACTTGGTGCCGTTTAGTCTCGATAACTTCATCATGGACGCAGATTTTTGGACCGAAGCGAGCGCCATTGCAGTCGGTAAAATCAACAATCAGTATGGAACGCATCGCAGTACGAATGGCGGCCAGAACTGGCAGCTAATTTCCGCTCAAACATTCGATCGCGTCGTATTCATGTCGGAGCAAACGCTGATCGCGACAAGAGGTCCGCAGTTTTATCGCTCGATCGACGGCGGTGTCAATTGGACGCTCACTTTCAATGCTTTCGATTCGCTGACTCAAGCGGAAGTCGAAGGCGTCACGCGTATTTCTGCGACATCGGCGGCCGCGATTAGCTTCGATGCGAGCATCTGGATAACACATGATGCCGGTCTAACCTGGACGCAAGTGAAGGAACCGAGCGGCACATGGGGTTATGAACTCGATATCCAGTTCCCGACACCGGAGGTCGGCTATGCAGCCGGACGCGCAGGACTGATCTGGAAATCGACCGACGGAGGCAATACCTGGACGCAAATTAACAATGGCGGAGCGCGAGCACTCTTCGACGTTCAAATGCGGCCTAGCGGTCTCGGCCTCGCGGTGGGAAAAGATGGAATGGTGGTCCGAACGACCGACTTCGGGAATACATGGACTGCATTCCAAATGCGCGGACTCGGCAAGTTTTGGCATAACGAAGACCTGCACACAATTGAATTCATCGACGAAGACACGATCATTGTCGGCGGACAACTCGGTCGCGTGTTTAGGAGCGACGATGCAGGCGTTACATGGACGCAATTAGTCGAATTCGGCGGTAATGCCGAAGTATTCGATACGTTCTTCCTCAATGAAATGGAAGGCTGGGCTGCAGGAACGTTGAATCAGCCCCGTGGATTTATCGATCATACGACCGATGGCGGGCTCACATGGACGCGCTTAGTGGACGGCGATCCCTGGCCAACGACATTGCATATGTTCGATGCGAATGCCGGCCTTGCACTGATTCACTCTCGGACGCAGCTGCGAACCGCGAACAAGTTCAACAACGTTTCGTTAGAGGCACTGCCTTCGGGCGAATCGTGGACGGACATGAGCTTCTTCGGAGATAGCGGCTTTTACGGCGGCTATTACGGAGGAATTTTGCGCACAACGAATCGGGGCGTTTCCTGGACGCAATCGATGCTGCCGAATTTCGATAACTCGTGGGATGTCCTGAGAGATATCGACGCGATGTCCGAGGAGAAGGCCTACGCTGCAGTAACGCGAAGCGGTGGTGGCCAAAGTGGTGTCGTTTACGAAACCAACAACGGCGGAGCGTCTTGGACGACACTGCCGAGCATTGTCGTGCCGGATCGAATCTTCGCATCCCGCATTCTCGCAATCGACGCTTTGCAGAGCGGGCCGATTTGGGCTGTCGCCTTGGACGGATACATTTTCCGCCACGGCGAGGTCTCGACCTCTGTTCAGCCGAACGGTTACACGATCGTGCGTGGCAACGTCGTCTCAGGCGGAACACTCGCGTCCGTGCTCCAGAGCGATGACGCGCGAATGGTGATGCGTCCAGGCGTGACGTTGTCCACGTCGCAGGATTCGGTGGTCTTAGAATTTACCGGTAACGCCGGCCAGGCTACGGCGAATGAATTGCGACTCCTCGTAGAAAGCTCGGCAACGTCGACAAACATCCAGATCAGAACGGAAATGTTCGATTACGACGCCGGCGTGTTCGTGCAGGTCGGAGCCGTGCCTTCGACGACGACAGACTCGACGCAGACATTTATTCGAAACGACGCCGACCGTTGGCTATCGCCGACAGGCGACGTGAAATGTCGCGTGGGCTACCGTGCGACGGGACCCGTTCTTGCGTATCCCTGGAGCACCCGGCTGGACATGATTCGCTGGTCGATCCAATAATCCGGTTAGAAATGAGGCTGCGGCATAAACGCCGCAGCCTCATTTTTTTATGCCGCGCGCTTGGTCGGCTCGGGCTCTGGACGAAAGCAGCAGGATTCGGGGAGCGGATGCCGAAACTGAAGGGTGAGGGCACGCCATCGGGTGGCTCCGCCGTAATGTAAGCAAAGAGGCAAGCGTGGACAACAAGGATTTATCGAGAAGGCAGTTTTTGAAGAAATCGGGCGCAGCGGTTGCCGCCACAGCCGTGGCGAACCCGCTCCTCGCCTGCGCCGCCCCTGCGAAAGAGGCGGAGCCACAGGGATTCACCGAGCAAGGAACAATCGATGTAAGTCTGAGAGTCGACGGCGTCGAGAAGAAGTTCAAGGTGCAGCCCCGGACGACGCTGCTCGACGCGCTGCGAGACCGACTCGACGTTACAGCGGCGAAGCGAGTTTGTGACAGGGGGACTTGCGGCGCGTGCACCGTCATCAAAGACGGCAAGCCGATCTATGGCTGCATGATGCTGGCGGTGGACGCGAACGGCTCGACAATCACGACTGCGACCGGCCTCATGGACAACGGAAAACTAAGCGACGTGCAACAGGCATTTGTCGACCATGACGGTTTGATGTGCGGATTCTGCACGCCGGGGTTCGTGACTAGCGTGGCAGCCGCCCTGAAAGCGAATCCGAAAGCGTCGCTCGACGAGATCAAGGAGGCGTGCCGCGGCAACATTTGTCGGTGCGGGACGTTCAACCGCGTGTTCGAAGCCGCCGTGGCAGTTGCGAAAGGAGCGAAATAATGGCTCTCAGCTGGCCAGACAGGAAATCGACCAAGTACCTCTCAAAGGACACGCCGCGGATCGACGGCCCGGACAAGGTCTCCGGGCTAGCCAAATACACGTTTGACGTCAACTTGCCAAAAATGTTGCATGGCAAGATATTGCGCTGTCCGCACGCCGTCGCCGAAGTCGTCTCGATCGATACCTCGAAAGCCAAGGCGATGAAGGGCGTCCTTTCGGTAATCGATGATTTGGGCAAGAATTGCCACTACGCGGGAGACGAGATAGCTGCGGTCGCCGCCGAGACCGAGGAGATCGCCCGCGATGCGATCAAAGCGATTGTTGTGAATTACAAGGTCGGCGAGCATGTGGTCACGACCCAGACCGGAATGAAAATCGCCGACCGCGTCGGGCGGTCTCGCGACCGCACGGAAGGCGACGTGAATGCCGCGTTTTCGGCCGCGGCGGCCGTAGTCGAGGGCGAGTATTCGGTGCCTATTCGCGAGCACCTTTCATTAGAGACGCATGGCGTTGTTGTTCGATGGGACGCAGAAGACGAGCTGACTTGCTGGATCACCACGCAGGCGGTTCACGGCTCGGCGGGCGATTTGAGCGCCGCACTCGGCATACCGCGAGACAAGGTCAAGACGATATGCGAAGTGATGGGCGGCGGATTCGGCAGCAAGTTCAGCGCCGGAGTCGAGGGGCTTTCGGCCGCTCGTCTCGCCAAGATGGCGGGGCGTCCTGTGAAGATGATGCTGGAGCGTTACGACGAACAGGTCGCCAGCGGCAACGGCCCCGATGCGCGCATGAAATGCAAGGCTTCCATGGACGCCTCGGGCAAATTGACCGCAATGGAAGCGGAGCTTTGGGGCACTCAGGGGACTGGTAGACGATGGAGCGTTCCGTTTCCCTACATCTATGAGGTGCCGAATATCAAGGTGGCGTTTAACGGTGTCAGCACGAACACCGGCGGGGCGCGGTCTTTGCGCGCTCCGGGCCACCCGCAAGGCAGTTTCCTGATGGAAACCGTCGTCGACGAATTGGCAAGAAAGCTGAATTTGGATCCGGTAGCCGTTCGTAAGATGAATCAGACGAGCGAAGTTCGAAGCGCTCAGCTGGACCTCGGCGCGGAGAGGATCGGGTGGTCTCGAAGAGCATCGCTACCGCGAACCGGAAGGTACCGCCGCGGCATCGGAGTAGCGACAAGCACTTGGGGCGGAGGCGGAGGCGCCGGGTCGCAGTGCGACGTCCGCATCGGACAGGACGGCAGCGTAACGGTTTCAATCGGAACGCAAGACCTCGGCACCGGAACCCGCACCTATGTGGCAACGATTGTCGCCGAAGTTTTGGGCTTGCCGCTTTCGGCGGTTAAGGCTGATATCGGTAAATCTACGTTGCCTCCATCTCAGGGATCGGGGGGCTCGGTGACAACGGCTTCCGTCTCGCCGGCAGTGATGTCTGCTGCGAGCGCGG
>JAICGT010000063.1 GCA_025922995.1 Fimbriimonadales bacterium | reverse complement strand
GGCGACTTCGCCTCTCGAGGCGTTGAAGGCTCAGGCCGTGGCCGCGCGAACTTACACCCTCACGAAAATCGGTTCCTTCGCTCAGTACGGTTACGACGTCGATGACACGACACGTTGTCACGTATATCGCGGGATGGACGTCGAGACTTCGGCAACCAACGAGGCGATACGCCAGACTTCTAACCAAGTTCTGGTCTACAACGGCCGCCCCATCGAGGCGCTCTACGCCACCGTATCGGGCGGTGTAACGGCGGACGCACGGGAGGCATTCGGTGGTGCCGGGCAGCCTTACCTGATACCCGTGGTCGATGTCGACGAAAAGGGAAACGCCTACGGCGCCCACTCTAAGTGGTTTGCGTGGTACCTGGACATTCCTCAGGAATCACTCGAAAGCAAGTTTAAGGAGCGCGGCGTGGACTTCGGGAGAATTGAGAATCTCACGGTCGCCGACCGTGGCCCGAGCGGGCGCGCGATCAACATACAGTTGACGACGGCGCAGGGACCGATCGACCTCAACGCCCGGCTGATACGCGACGCTTTCGGCGTTGACGTGGTTAGGAGCACTTTTTTCGAAATCAGGAAGACTGCGACGGGGATTCGCATCGAGGGAAAAGGCTGGGGTCACGGTGTTGGCATGTGCCAAGCCGGCGCAGTGGGGCGGGCGCGGGCAGGTCAAAAGTACGACAAGATTCTTACCACTTATTACCCGGGAACCCAACTGGTGACCGTTACAGGTTCGCCGATCTCTTACTCGGCTCGGGGCAGCTACGTCGATCGGGTTAAGTTCCTTTCCGGCCGATAGCGCTGCGGGTAGTATCGCTCGCGGTTCTCCATGCTATTCCGCTCGCTGATTCTTCGCGTCTCTTCTTGGAAGTGGGTGGAGCGATTTGTACGCAAGAGCCGCATCATGCGGCGGGTTGTCAATCGGTTTGTCGCCGGTGACGACCTAGACCAAGCGATGAAGGTTGCGGAAGAATTGTCGGAGCAAGGCTATCTCGTCACGCTGGATTTGCTCGGCGAGCATGCCGCAGGGCCGGTCGACGGCGATGCAGCCGCGGCGGAATACGCCCAGATGCTCCACCGGATTGCGCAGTCTAAGTACTCCGGTGGCTCGCAGCCGGAGCGCATCAATATCAGCATAAAGCTCACCCAGCTCGGCTTGATCGAAGAAGGCGAGAAATGCGTCGACCGACTGATTGCGCTGCTAAAAACTGCAAAGCAGTACGGCAATTTCGTACGCGTGGACATGGAAGAAAGCAAGTGCACTGACAGGACGCTTGCAGCGGTAATCCGCGGCTACGAAGAGTGTGGCAATGTCGGCGTGGCTATTCAGAGCATGTTGTATCGCAGCCGGAATGACATCACGCTCCTGAACGACCGAGGTATGCGCATTCGCCTAGTTAAGGGCGCTTACCTGGAGGCCGAATCTGAAGCCTTTCAGGAGAAGTCCAAAGTCGACGAAGCCTATGTTGCACTGTCGAAATTGCTTCTGCAATCAGGAACGTACCCGGCATTCGGAACCCACGACGACAAAATCATCTCTGTCATTCGAGAATTAGCCGAAGAGGCTGGCAAGGGTAATTCGGAATACGAGTTCCAGATGCTCTTCGGCATCCGCAGGCCGATGCAAGCGTCCCTGAAAGACGATGGTTACAACGTACGCATTTACGTGCCGTACGGCAGTAGTTGGTACCCGTATTTCACGAGGCGGCTCGCCGAGCGTCCTGCAAATCTCTTCTTCTTCTTGCGAAGCTTGTTCGGTAAGTAACTACGGCAACTGGCTAACCCAATGCATCATATCGATTCGCGTAGACCACGGGAAGCCGAGAACGGGGCCCGTAGCCCGGTACGACACGCGCGCGCGCACTTCATTCGTACCTGGCTGGATGAAACGAGAAATTGTTCCGCCCGCTGTCAGAGTTATCTTGGTGTCCGCAGTCGCAAGGTTGCGCTGATCGATAATCTCCCATATTCCTTGGCTGAAATTAAAGAACTCAACAAGCTGTTGAATCGACGACGACGTTCCGGAAACCTCGATGACAAACTTCAAGGACGCAGTCGGCGAGTATGCGGACGTCCCGAATACCTGGACGAGAATGGGTGCCTGCGAAGTGGACAATGTCACACCCGGCCGAAGCACAAGGCGGTCGTTATCCGAGTAATCCAGGCTACCGGTGGTATTGCCGCCGAAGATCGTTCCGCGCGTAATCAAGAAGTTGAACGGCTTTGCGGCATCCAGCTTGGGTCGTACTTTCTGAATCTTTCCCGAGTTCCAGCTGCAAAGATACATATAGCCGTCCGGACCGATCCTGGCGTCGGTAATCGCTCCCCAGCCGGTGCCGATCGACCAAACGTCGCGCTCCGCCGGGCTATCGGCAACAAGGTCCGCCAGTCCGCCTGAGACGCTGAGCCCCTGCCGTCCGGGAGCAACTGGGAGCATGTAAATATTCCCGGTGTTGGTGCAGCCCATCACCAGGTTGTCAAAAGTATTGGGCGATTCGATGAAGCGAGTGCTTCCGAAGAACGACAAGCCCGCAAGCCCAATCGGAGCGAGGTAGCTAAAAACCGGGTCTTGGTAAAACGCGCCCGGCAAGTAGTAAAGCTGGTTCGCGTTGTACGGCGTGTTGTTGTTGTTATTGTACGTGGCGTTGCGCGCGTCCGGTCCCATGATTAGGCGCCAGCCACTGTTCATCCCAGGACGCCCGATGTTTACCTCATCGTAAACCTCGGGGCCGTTCTCGGTGAACCACATATCTCCCGTTGTCCGATCCCAATCCATGCCAAAGCCATTTCTAAATCCGTACAACCAGATCTTCTTGATGGTCGGGTTCGGATTAGATATGAACGGATTGTCTATGGGGGCCGAGCCATCGAGTTCCAACCGGTAAATGCAGCCGGCTTCGCCGATAATCGCCGGATTGTTGTTCATTTCCATACAGCCGAAGCGAAGCATGTCGCCCCGTTGCAAGTAAATCTTCTCATCAGGGCCGATACGCAGATACCCGCCGTGATGGTATTGGTTTTGGTTAGGAAATTCCGGCGTCGGTCCCATGATCCACAGAACAAACGGAGAAGTCAGCGTCGCGCCGTTCCAAGTGTAGCGAACCAGCCGGTCATCGAGCCACGGGCCACCATCGACGGTCGCTCGCGAATAGAAGAGATACACGTAGTTATTGGATGCGAAGTCCGGATCTTTCACGATCCCCAGCAAACCCATTTCGTCGACGGGATTTGCGTTGGTCGAAACCGGCAAATCCAAAGCATCACCCGAGTAAACGCCGTTAACGATCACTTTGACCTTGCCGGAAAGTTTTTCGTTCACCAACATCGTGGTGGTGTTAAGAAACTCGAAAGCAACCGGCGTGGTGAGTCCGCTGACGTGCGTCGTATAGACTAACTCGGTGTTTGTAAGAACCTGCGCAGTCGAGACGCCACCGAAGGCGGCCATAGCGACTATGAAAAATAGCCTAGTCTGCATCTCCTTCACCGCTGAATGTTCCACTGCACCTGGTCGATTCGCGTTTGCCAGGGGAATGCCAAAACAGGTCCTGTTTGGCGATAGCTCAGCCGAACGCGAATTGTGCCGTCGTTGCGAATGTAGTCCGCTGTATTGGTATTGATCGTAACGACCACGGTGTCGTCGATTGTCATCATGTTTGCCGAACTCAACTGCTCGAACGTAAGGTCGTCCTTTTCAATAAGAATGCGCTGGCGTATCGCCGTCGCCGAAGCATGACCCTCTACGCGGATTTCGATCGAAGCAGGAATCGCAAACGGAGACGTGGTCGTCAAGTCGATCTCGATCGGATCCTGGCTAGACGATAGCGTGACGCCCGGAGTGATTACGAATCGCTGATTGTCGCTGTTCTGAAACGAAGCTAGGCCGCCGCTCTGCACGTTGCCTCGCCGAACGTCGAGTGTGTTCGGACCGAGGTGTTCAAGCGTCGGACGAATGCGGTTGATCCGATTGCCTGTCAGACTCACTACGTAAATATAGCCGTCGGGGCCAATCTTCATGTCCGTCGTCACGCCCCAACTCGAGCCGATGCGGTTTAGGTTACGCTCCGCGCTCGAGTCGGCGACTTTATCTGCTACGAGCCCTGACAGTACAAACCCATCTCGCGCCGGATTCATTTCATACATATAGATCGATCCCGTGTTATTGTCGGCCACGAGCATTTCGTTCATTTCTTCCGGGCGAACCTTGTCTGTAGCCATGACCAGGATCGAGGTTGGAGCGATCGTTGAGAGATAGCTGAACTCCGGATCACGATAGTACGAACCGGCCAGCATCGTCAGCTGATTCGCATTGTATGCAGTGTTGCCGTTCTCGCCGTAAGCGGCGTTCCGGCCGTCAGGGCCCATTATCTTCAACCACCCCGAATTCATGCCGGCCGTTGGCACGACGTTAACTTCGTCGTATACGAGGGGTCCATTCTCGGTGAACCAAATGAAGTTCGTCAGGGGGTCGTAGGTCATACCGAAGGCATTGCGAATGCCATAAGCCCAATAGGTCTTGATCGAATTGTCGGGATGTGCGAAAAACGGGTTGTCCGACGGAATCGTGCCGTCCAAATTGAGGCGATGGATGCCTCCCACTCCCGCAGCGCTAACCGTCCCGGTGTTCTGCTCGATTCGGGGGTTGGAGAAACGTCCCCGGTTAAGGTCCCCGGTGATGATGTAAAGCTTGTCGTCGGGCCCGATCATGATGATGCCACCGTCGTGGTTGGCTCCGTTGGCCTGCGTTGGGTCCATCGCGAAGTTGATGATGAGCTGGTCGAAGGTAAGGGTTCCGGGACCGGGATTGTAAACGAACCGCTCTACGCGGTTGCCCGTCCAAGCGCCGCCCTGCGTCGCGGCGTGCGAATAGTAAAGGAAGACATGATTGTCCACAGCGAAGTTCGGGCTGATGCAGATACCCAGGCCGCCCCGTTCGCTGCTCGCATTCACCGGCAGGTCGATCGCGACGTTCGTGACGACGCCGTTCTCGACTCGCCTTACGATGCCACTAGCCTTTTCGAACACCAGGGCGGTGTCGTCGCCGATGAACGCAATGGTTGTGGGCTGTGACAGACCGCTGGTGACCCAACCTTCCACAAAATAGTCTGCTGGCAACCCGAACGTTTGGCCAGAGGCTCCTTGTACGGCAAACATGAAGGCGGCAACTGCAAAAATCGGATAACTTTTCATCACTCTTCTCCTTACTCCGATGAGGTCCGAACACTTTCGGACGTGCTTGTATTCTACATGACCCTACCTCGCGGGGTTCCGTTAGTTACGCGTTTCGTAGGGCGGCTGCCGAGACCTCGGGTAAGGCGTCAACTATGAATACGCCGCAATGGGCTTCGCTGCCCGCCAGGTATTTGAGCTTGTTTGACGCTCGGTGGAGGGGAGTGAACTGAGCCACGCAGCGGGTGGCTGGGTCCGGGTGTTGGTGAAAGCCCATCATGTACGGAAGCGAGAAGCCGAACAGCTTGTCGTACGTCTTCGCGATCCGCTCCAGGGCGTTCGCGAGCCCATTCAGATCGCTTTGGTCAAACTGCGACAGATCTGTCAGCGGCCTTTCAGGCACGAGGTGCACCTCGTAAGGGTAGCGCGCGAAGAACGGCACGACCGCCACGTATCCCTTCTCGCGGAAAACGATCCGACGGCCGTCGGCGAGCTCGGCATCGAGCCACGCCTCGGCTAGAGAGGCGCCCCGCTCCCTAAAGTGCGCCCTTTCCATCGCCAGGCGTGCTGCAGGCACCGGCGGAACAAACGGGTAACCGTAAATTTGCCCGTGTGGATGCGTCAGCGTCACGCCGATCTCGCGCCCCTTGTTCTCGAAGATGAACACATACTCGACCACCTCGCGCCCGATCAGGTCGACGTATCTCTCCTGCCACACCTCACACAGCTGCCTCACGCGCTCCATCCCCAGATCAGCGAACGTAGCGGCGTGATCCTGCGAGTAGCACACAACCTCGCACACCCCGCTCGCCGGTAGTGCCTCGAAAAACCGATCGCTGGCCATGCCCTCGGGCGCCGGCGTCGCGAAGCTCGGAAACTTGTTCTCGAAAACGGCTATATCGTAACGGTCGAAGGGAATCTCGGTCGGTGTGCCGCCGGCCTTAGTCGGGCATAACGGGCAGAAGTCGTCTGGCGGGAAAAACGTCCTGTCTTGCCGGTGTGTCGCTGTAACGACCCATTCACCAGAAAACGGGTTCTTGCGAAGCTCGGACACTATCCCGCCGGTGGCACGAACGGCCCGGAGCGGGCTTCGTAGGCCGCAATCGCCTCTCCAGATTGGAGCGTCTTCCCGATGAGATCGAGTCCCTTCATCAGCGCCTCTTTGTTAGCGCCGGCGATCTCGAAGGTATATGTTGCTCCCCCCGCAGAAACGGTCTGGCTGGGCAAGTCGATTGTGACTTCCGCTCCGGATCCCTGCAAAGCCAAGGCTTGCCAATCCCTTTCCATCAGCGGAATAAGCAGCAAGCCGCAGTTCGCGCTGTTCTGCCTGAAGATGTCGCTGAAGGCGCCGTCCGTTTCCGTCTGCTTGGCGATGACCGCCTTGAACCCTGCCTGCTGGATCGCCCAAACCGCGTGCTCCCGGCTGCTTCCGCTTCCGAAATTGCTGCCCGTCACTAAGACGCTCGCGCCCTGCGCTTCCGGCTGATCTAGCGGAAACTCCGGGCCGCGCACATCGGCGAAGAGCAGTTCGCCGTAGCCGCTCCTCGAAATCCTGCTAAGAAACCTCGCCGGAATAATTCGGTCGGTGTCGATATCGTCCAGCGGCAGCACCGCGATCTTTCCGGTGTGCGTAGAAAATGGCTCCATCGGTCGGAGTGTAGCACGAGCCTCGCAGGTACACTTTTGCAGCCCCAATGCCCAAGCGGTTCTACATCACCACGCCCATTTACTACGTCAACAGCGTGCCGCACATCGGGACGGCGCTGACGACCGTGGCATCGGACGTGACCGCGCGCTACCGCAAACTCCTCGGCGACGACGTCATGTT
>JAICGT010000062.1 GCA_025922995.1 Fimbriimonadales bacterium | reverse complement strand
GCCGCTCCAACAACCCCGAGCCCGGTCCCGACAACGGCCGCCGCCACAAACCGAGGAAGCCGAAGGTCCCAGAATACGACCTGGGCGGCCGAGTCACCCGGTCCGGCGAAAAGCGCCGAAAACATCTCGCCCGCCGAAAACGACCCGCCGCCCATCCAATGCAGCAGCGCAACAACGACAAGCGCCCCGACAAGCAGGAGCCAAGTGCGCAAGTCGAACGCTGGGCGGGGCACGAGCGTGATTATGGAGTCATAATTATTCACGATGCTATCGCAGCGCGTCGCCGGCTTAAGCCCATCCCCGACACTCGCCCTTACCGCGAAGGTCGCCGAACTGCGAAGCCGAGGCGAGAACATCGTCAGCTTCGGCGCCGGCGAACCGGATTACGGCACCCCGGAAGAGGTCTGCGAGGCAGGCATTCAAGCGATACGAGACGGCAAGACCCGATACACCGCCAGCGCAGGCATCCCGGAGTTACGTGCCGTGATCGCTGAGAAGCTGCAGTGCGAAAACTGCGTCGCCGCAAACCCCGAGCAAGTGATCGTCTCGGCAGGCGCGAAGCAGGCCGTCTTCAACGCGCTGATGACGATCTGCAATCCGGGCGACGAGGTCATCCTGTTCGCGCCTTACTGGATGACTTATAAGGATCAGGTCTACCTGACCGGAGCAACTGCGAAAGTGGTTCACACAAGCCGCGCAACCGGCTACTTGCCGACTGCCGAAGCGTTTCAAGCAGCGATTACGGGACGCACGAAGGCGGTGATCATCAATTCACCGTGCAACCCGACAGGCGCCGTCGTGCCGCGAGATTCTTTGGAGCAAATCGCCGAGATTGTGGTTAGAAACAACCTGTACGTCGTATCGGACGAAATCTACGAGAAGCTCGTGTATGACGGCGCTGAACACGTTTCGATCGCTTCTCTCGGCACCGAGATAGCGGATCGCACGGTGACAGTCAACGGCGTCAGCAAAAGCCACGCAATGACCGGATGGCGCATCGGTTACGCCGCCGCGCCGCTCGAAATCGCGAAGGGCATGAACACGCTTCAAGACCAGGTGACGAGCAATGCGAGCAGCGTTTCGCAATACGCCGCGCTGGCTGCGCTAAGGATGCCTTGCGACAAGATCACGGGCTTCGCCACGGAGTTTCAATCGCGACGCGACCTGATACTCGGCGAGATCGAAAAGACGCCGAACCTTTGCTGCGTGACCCCACACGGGGCGTTTTACGCCTTTGTCGACGTGTCGGCGTACACGGACGACGACGTTGCGCTCTCGCTGCATCTCTTGGAACGGCACAAGGTTGCATGCGTTCCGGGCAGTGTCTTCGAGGGACCGGGGCACGTGCGCCTGACCTACGCCTTGGAGCCGTCGCAGATTGTGGAAGGTATGAGGCGGATTTCGGAGGGCCTACAATCTCCGGCTTAGACCGACCCGATATTCCGATTCGGTGCCAAGAGATGTTTCGGCGCGCACTGCGTCATCGGTCTGCAGCGCAGGATTCTGTTAGAGACTCTTACGAGCGCCTGGAATTCTTCGGCGACTCGGTGTTGGGGCTGATCGTCGCCGAGTACGTCTACGAGCACTTTCCGCATTGGGATCAGGGCCTGCTCAGCAAGGCGAAGGCGACGGTCGTGCAAGAAGCTCCGCTCGCCGAAACGGCGCTTCGGCTCGGCCTGGAACCGCTCATGGAAGTCGCTTCAAGCGAGCGCGCCGCCGACGGCTCCGTGCGGCCGTCGATCCTGGCGGACGCGTTTGAGGCGGTCGTCGGCGCCGTGTTCATCGAAAACGGACTTGCAATCACGAAGTGGTTCGTCCTAGAGCATCTGCAGCCCTACCTCGAAGCGATCGCCCGAGGCGAAGTCGGGGTGGGTGACTACAAGTCGCGGCTGCAAGAGATCGCTCAGGCCAGATGGCGCCAGACGCCGCTTTACCGGATCTCTTCCGAGGCGGGTGCTGCTCACGAGAAGACCTTCGCGATCGAAGTGGTGCTGGATGGCGAAGTCCTTGGTCTCGGCTTCGGGAGGAGCAAGAAGGAGGCCGAGCAGGCGGCGGCCCATGACGCAATCGACCTCATCGACCGCTTCGAAGCGTACCGAAATTCCCAGCAAAACACCTAGGTTCCGCGGTCCCTTTGCCTATTTTTTGCATACAACGCTGACCTACGGCTCGTTTTTGGCGTCAAACAGAGTATCATATCCATTGCGGGGAATAGCCGCGCAAGTGCGTGGCTCCGTATTTGAATTGACATCATTCCGCAGGGGCATTTGCCCAACTGGAGAAAAGAGCATTATGAGGAGAGCATTTACTGTTGCCATGGCAGCTGTGCTGCTGGTGAGCGTTTCGTTCGCCCAGCGGCGCTTGTTGCCCAACTCCTATATCAAGAGTCCGACTCCGACAGTCGAAGCCTTGATAGCGCACGTCAAGAAGCATCCGGAAGTTCTGGATCGATACGTGCGTCACTTCCAAATGACGCCGGACGAAGTCATGCGCTTCCTGCGCACACTGCGCCTGGGTCGTCTACAGCATGACGCGTACTTCGACGTCTGGAACGTTCCCGGCGAGACCGGCGAGCTTCGCGTACGACATCTGCTGTTCCGCAAGGGTGAGCCCTTCTTCTTCGACCAGAACGGAGCTCCGGTCATGGTCGTGGTTTGCGGCAACCCGGTTATCCGTTCCGACGAAGCCGCGCCGCCGCGTTTGGCGCCATCGGTCGGTGGCTTAATCGGCCCTGCCGAAGTCGTCGTGCCGACGCCGTCGACGATCGAAATGCCGCTGAACATCATGCAGCCGCCGATTCCGATCGCTCCCGAAGTGATCCCGGACTTGCCGCCAGAGCCGACGCCTCCGAACCCGATTTCGGCAGCGCCGCTATTGGGACTGCTTCCGACATTGCTGATCGGCATCAACTCGGGAGGCAACGTAATCCCCGAGCCCGGGACCGTGGTCATTCTCGGTGCCGGCTGCGCGATGATTATCGCGCGCAGAGCTAAGAAACGATCTCGATAAGCTCTTCGGAGGGCTCTTCGTTGAAAGATTCGTGGCCGTCTTCAGTGACGGCCACGATGTTTTCTATTCGGACTCCGAACTTCCCAGGCAGGTAGATCCCAGGCTCGACGCTGAAACACTGTCCCACAACAATTGGCTCGGCGTTTCCCGCAACGATATGCGGCGGTTCGTGTCCGACCATGCCGATGCCGTGACCCGTGCGGTGAATGAAGTACTCCCCGTAGCCCGAGTCGGTAATCACTTCCCTGGCTGCGGCATCTATGTCTTCAGCGGGCACTCCCGGGCGGATCGCAGCCCTTGCCTCGGCCTGCGCCTTGTAAACGGTTCGATACACCAGCTTTGCCTCGTCCGTTGCGTTTCCGCATGCCAGCGTCCTGGTCATGTCGCTTTGATACCGATCGATTTCGCAGCCCCAGTCCATGACGACCATATCGCCCGCCTTGATGCGATCATCGCCCGAGAGGTGATGAGGCTCCGCGCCGTTGGCGCCCACGGCGACGATGGCGAAAGTCGGATTGCCGCCCTTCGAGCGCATAGCATCGAAAAGCGTGTCCGCGACGTTTCGCTCTGAAACGCCGCTCGCAATCATCCCGATGGCTTCGGCAAGGGCGCGGTCAGCGATTTTTGCGGCACGGCGCATCGCGTCGAGTTCGGATTCATCCTTAACCTTTCGGAGCTGAGCCATCTGGTTGCCGGCAGCCTTGAAGAGCGCGGCGGGCAGCGTAGCCTGCATCGGCACGAGAAACGACGCGGGCATCTCGTCGTCGACGCCGATGACGCCTGTTTTGAGGTTCCAGTCGCTCGCCAGGCTCGCGAAGACCTCGGCGGGATCCTCGCCGTCGGACCACGTGCGAATGTCGGAGATCCCCGTATGCGCCGCATGCGTTGCGCTGAGGCTAGGGGCGATCATCGCCGGATCGCCGCCAGGCCGAAACGCGATCATCATCATCCGCTCGTGCGGGTCCTCGAAGAACCCCGACAGATAACCCATCGAAACCGGCGTACACGCGAAGTACGCATCGATCCCCGCGTCGGCGAGGATTTGCTGAAAACGGTTTAGGCGAGACTGATCGAGCGGCATGGCTGATTATTGCCGAATCGTCAGCCACGCGATAGCACAACGACCGTCAACGTAGAAAATTGCCAGATGTGGGCCGGAGGGAAACACGATTCCAGATCCCGCTGGTCAAACCAATCAAGTCCACCTGCAGGAGGTAGAGAATCGTGAGAGTACTTTTGGTAGTAGCGACATTTGCCGTCGCCGCATTTTCGTCCGCTCAGCACCTGAGCAGTGTTTACAACAGAGATACGGGACAGCCGTTCAAGCTTAAGTCAGCCGTTACAACCAGCAGCGTTTACGGCGCGATCGTCAAGAACAAAACGGTGTTCACGTTTGAGAACCCGTACACGTCGTTGACTGAGGCTTCGGTGAATTTCAGCCTTGGCCAAGGCTCGGTACTCGACGGCTTTGCCTACTGGTACAAGAACGAGTATGTGAAAGGCGTTCTGATGGACAAGGCAAAGGCGTGGTTTATTTACACGGCGATTACGAGCCGCAACCGCGATCCCGGAATCATGGAGCAAGTCGCGCCCGATACGTTTCACGCCCAGATCTATCCGCTCGCGGTCGGCTACGACCTAAGAGTGGAACTTACGGCGGTGGAGTTCCTTAAACCCACCGAAGAGGGTTGGTTGCTGCCGGAGATACCGGAACACAACGGCATTCGCACGCAACGATTTGTAAACACCGCGAACCCTTACGTCCAGCTCGCCTTCGAAGACGGCCGCTACGAGGTTCACAAGCCTCGGATCGGCGACGTGCAAGTTTTTACCACGGCGCAACGCGGTCCTCGCGGGAGGGTTTACGTTGCGGGCGTCGTTTACGGCGACACCTCTGCAGAGCAAAGCGTCAAGCTAACCGGCTTGAGGGACGCACACATTGTCAGTTCCGAACCTGGGATCACGTCTTTTGTCGGTTGGAAATCCGGCACCGGGTCATTTCCAGTGACGGTTCGCAATAGGCGGGTCAATGTCCCGGTGAGTCTCGTGACGGAAGGCGACGAGACTTCCAAGCTTTGGGCGCACCAGATGTTGATCAATCACACCTGGAAGAATCGAAAGGAAGTACTCGATTTCAGCATGCGCTACCAAGTTCCCAGCAAGTACACCGCGCTGCTCGCCGTTCCCGAAGAGGAAATGAAGCTGTTCAGAGAAAAGGCTGCCGAATTCGAAAAGAAGAAGAAGGAAGAAGAGCGACAGCGACGTGCTTGGCAAGAAAACCGCAACCTCAACACACGCACATCCCAGGGTGGTGACCCCGAAATCAGAATCGCGTTCGACGACTGCGTCAGCGCGCACGCCAAGCTTCCCGACGGCAGAGTGATCACATTGAAATCCGACGGCCGCGGAGTTTGGGGCGGCAATTTCGAGATTCCCGCCGATGCTCCCGAAGGCGAATACGTTGTGCATGTATACGCTATCCGTCGCAACGGCGAGGTTGTCGAAAAGCAGCTCAAGTACACCGTCGATCGAACTCCGCCGAAGGGCACCGTGGAAGTCACAAGTGTTTTGGGTGCCCGAGTCGTGAAGGTCCGGTCAGAGCCCGGGCTGGCGCGGGTCGTGGGATACCTCGGTAACGGAACGGAGATTGTGCTCAAAGAAACCGAACCAGGTCTCTATTCGGCAGCGCTGCCGCCCAGCGCTTCAGGCGAACTGCTTGTCGTACTGTTCGACGGCGCTCACAACAGAACCGAGCTTCGATGCGAACTGCGCTGATCCTCGGAGCTCTGCCGCTGCTTTGCTGCATCCCGGTTTCGCAAGAATCCGGGATGCAGCGGTGGCGGTCGCACGCCGAAGTCTATGAGCTTTCGACCCAAGACGGCATCCTTTTTGCCAAGACTTCGGGCGGCGTGATGTCGCTCCGAGACGGGCGTTGGGTCAGCGCAGACTCCATGCCGGAGGCATCCGCCGCGCCCGAGATCGCTGCCAAAGGCGACGGCGCGTTCTTATCGGCAACTACGCAGCATCAGGACAAGACTATCGCCTCCTTTTGGGGCGGCAAGTCGATCTTCGCCGTCGAGGGTGGCATAGCGACCGAACTGTTCCCGCGGCCACCGGCCGAAGGAGACTATGCCCTTACGAGCCTGGCGGGGTTGCTGTACGCGGGCACGAACCGCGGATTGTTCGTGCGCGCCGGCGAAGCGTGGAAACGAATCGATTTGGGCGGCGAGTTGCCGTTCCCAAGAGTACACGGGATCGCCAGGTCGCGCAGCCGGTACGTTGTCGGCGGGATCGAGGGGCTGGTAATTGGCGCGCCGGGCGACTGGAAGGAAATCAGCGGCGAGCCGGTGCGGCAACTTCTGCAAGCCGGCGAAGATGTCTGGATCCTGTACGGCAGCGGAGCGGTCGACAAATTGACCGCGTCGGGCGAGCTATTTTCGGATGTTCTTCACGGCGCTGCGAAGCGGCCCTGGACGTCCTCGATTGCGGCTTCCTCCGCCGGCTTGCTGCTCGGCGGCATGGGCGGCTGGGTGCAGAAGGGCAGCGCTTTCGTCGAGAAATACCCGTCCGCCCTTTCCGGCGAGGTCACGACTGCCATCCTGGCTAAAGGCGATGCGCTTTACGTCGGAACGCAGGGCAAGGGGCTGCTGCGCCTCGACCAAGGGCGCGAAACCTGGCTTAACCCGGGCACGGGACTTCTGGATACGTGGGTGACCGCCCTGTGCCAGAACGGCGGCACTCCAGTCGCCGCGACAGCTACCGCCGGCCTATTCGAAATTCGCGGTAACCGCGCCCACAAGGTTTCGAGCCCTTCGGACAAACTCCGGCACCTCACGGCCTACAAGGGCCGCTTGGTGGCTGGGGCGCTCGACGGCGCATGGATTCGAAACGGGGCGAATTGGGAGAAGCTCGAAACGGAGTCTTTGGAGACAACGTGCCTCACCGCGATTGGCTCGGACCTCTGGGTCGGGACGCCCCGCGGCCTTTTCAGATTTCAGCGGTAAAAGATAGCAGGACTAAATCAATACACAATGT
>JAICGT010000061.1 GCA_025922995.1 Fimbriimonadales bacterium | reverse complement strand
GTCGCTCGGCGTTCTGGCTTGGCTCGCGATTGTCGCTCCCGATTTGCTGCCTATGGTTTTCGGCGAAAAGTGGCTCGCTTTGGTAGTGCCCACCCAGTGGCTCTGCCTCGCCACCGCTCTGAGAAACTACGCGTTGTTGGCCACCAACGCGCTGATGGCGTATAAGAAGTCGACACCCGCCATCGTAATCTGGTGGGTCGCGCTTGCCGTCGTTGTCGCGCTCCTCGCCTTCTATCCGATCCCGTCCGATTCAGCGATAGTCCCCAGCCGGTTGTTCGCCTTGGGTATAGGCACCGCGTGGATCCTGTCGACGGTCCTGACGGCGAGGGCATTTGCGCTCAGTATCGGCGAAGTGCTCGACACGATTATCATTCCGGTCGTTCCGGCGGCACTGGGCGGTGTCGCCGCGCTGGCAACTCGTAATTGGCTCGGCGATGGCATGGCTCCTGCGGGACGAGTTCTGATTGAGAGCCTCGCGTTCTTTGTCGTGTTCATGCCTGTTGCCGGGCGGATGCTGGGCGGCGGCTGGTTGTCGCTGTTTACTCCGAAGGGAATCAGGACCGTGATCCGTGGCCCGAGGCCCGAGGAACCGCAAGTTTAGGGGGCCCCGGCGGGTCGCAGGAGCCGGATTATCCGTAACGTGCCCCATTAGCCGCTCACATTCATCTCATTTTTCTCTATTTATTACTCTCATTTTTCTGCAGATTCACGTGGCTCATTTTTCGACGCACGTTCGTTGCTTTTCCTGCCTACCCTGAGATCGGACAGGTTGGGTGCGGAAGCTGATCTGTTTAGAGTCCGGTCTCAGGGGCACCCGGCGTGTTTAATAGTAATAATAACGTTTCCTTTTTTCTATCACTTTTTGTGGATTCACTTGTCTCATTCTCTGCTGTCGAGCCCATCTATGCACGCGGCACGTTCTCTGTTAATAAGCGACACTCGGGAGGCGAAAGTAAACCAAGATTCTTTGGTTCCAGTTTGGCGATTTGGGACGGTCTTGTTACGGAAGGCGAGCTAAGAGTGTCGCTTCTTCCTGTCGGCTCAAACCCGCCGAGAGTGTGTGGTTGGCTCGTGCGCTGTGCCAAGCGACGGTGTCTCGCACCGTTTCTGAGATCGGGCGCAAGTGCAGGCCGGTTGCGAGGGCGCGGGCGATGTTTACGTTCCAGACGTTCTCATTGCCTTCCGGAACGGACCAACCGAAGGCCTTGGACGGGTCGATGCCGGCGGCTTCGACGTCCTTTCGGCTTGTGTAGACGATTTCGGTATCGGGGGCTTTCGCTGCTCGTAGAGTTTCGCCGAGCGTCGTCGGTTTACCGGTGACGTTGTAGACGCCGGATAAGTTTGACTCGATGGCTTTCAGCATCCATGCCGCCAGGTCGCGGGCGTCGATGTACTGCATCGGCGATTCTGCCGTTCCGATTGCCGCCATCGTGCCGCCTTGGGCTGCTCGCACGACCCAGTAGGTGAAGCGGTCGGTTGGGTCGTTCGGGCCGACGATCATGCCCGGGCGCACGATCAGCGCGCGGTCTCCGAATGTCTCGACGACGACGTCCTCGCAGAGCGCCTTCAAGCCGCCGTAGGTCTCGCCGTCGATTGTTTCGACGGTGGGATCCTCGAGGGTTTCCCTGGCCGAGTCCTCGTCGATCGGGTCCGTCGTATCGGCATACACCGAAATTGTCGAGATAAAGAGGTACCTGCTTGTACGCTCGCGGAGAGTGTCGCACGATTGCCTGACGACGCGCGGTAGATAGCCGGAGGTGTCGACGACCGCGTCCCAGGAATCCGCGCCGAGTGCATCGAGACCGCCGTCTCGGTCGCCGAGGATTCGCCTCAGGCCGGACGGCGCGGGCGCGCTCGACTTGCCTCGCACGAACTGTGTGACGTCGTGACCCGCGCTCGATGCCATCTCCGAAAAGAAGAGCCCCATGAAGCGCCCTCCGCCTAAAATCAGTATCCGCACACTGAGCATACGAGAGGAGTGTTCGTAAGGATTCCGTGCCTAGAGAGTAACGGCCGCGGACGAGTCGAGCAAACAAGCGGCGGGTTTCAGGAGGAGCCCAGGAGGTACAATCAAGCCTACATTCTGGCGACCAAGATTAGGGATGGCCATATCGCCGTCCTTTTTTGTTCTAAGAATGTTTGATCAGCATGGATCGAGAGTTTTTGGTGCACTTGAAAACGATGGCGCAGGAGCGCGATCTCCCCGTTGATGAGCTTATCGGCGAGGCGGAGACGGCGCTTGCGGCAGCGTACAAGAAGCACGTGGGGGCGACCGGGGAAGTTACGGTACGAATCGACACCGACAAAGCCAAGCTCAGCGCGATCTGCGAGAAGGAAGTCGTAGGCGTAGTCACGAACCACTTCTTCCAGATCGGCATCGAGGATGCGCGACGGCGAAAGCCCGGAGTCGAAATCGGCGATTTCGTTCCGATGGAAATCCCCTTGGAGGCATTCGGACGGATTGCGGCCTCGACGTTCAAGCAGGTGCTCCAGCAGAAGCTTCGCGAGGCGGAGCGCAAGCGGACGTTAGAGGAATTCGAGGATCGGCTCCACGACGTTGTAAGCGCGACGGTCAATCGGCGCGATGGGCGGGACGTGATCCTCACTGCGGGCCGCAGCGAGTGCGTCCTTCCGAAGAAGGAGCAGGTGCCGACCGAGCCCTACCGGATCAACGACAGGCTTCGGTGTTACGTTCTGAACGTCGACGAGGAGAGCCGTCGGGGGCCGCGCGTTATTGTCTCTCGGACCCATCCGCAACTGCTTGTAAAGCTTTTCGAGGTCGAAGTACCTGAGATTGCCGCCGGCACGGTCGAGATCAAAGATGTGGCTCGCGAGCCTGGACAGCGCAGTAAGATCAGCGTGCTGACCAACGATGAGCGAATCGACCCGGTCGGCGCCTGCGTCGGGCAGCGTGGCGCCAGGGTTCAGCAGATCGTCAACGAACTGTACGACGAGAAGATCGACATCGTGCTGTGGACGGACAATCAGGTCGAGTACGTCACAGCAGCGCTTTCGCCCGCCAAGATCAACTCGGTTAGCCTCACCGAGGGAACGGACGCAGAAGCCAGGACTGCGCGGGTGATCGTACCGGATAGCCAGTTGAGCCTGGCCATAGGCAAAGGCGGAATCAACGTGCGGCTTGCAGCAAAGCTGACGGGTTGGAAAATCGACATCCGTAGCGAGACGCAGCAATCGGAAGGCGGAGCATAACCGAACGAATTGAGCAAGGAACTTAAGGAACGAATGGCAAGCTGGGAAATCCAATCTCTCGCCGACGAACTGCATGCGTTGCCGTCGCAGGTTGTGCATGTTCTTGGCGAGTTGGGCATATTTCCCAAAGATGGCGTCGTAGATCTCGACGACGACACGCTTGAACTTGTAAAAGACACGGTTGCCGAAATGGTTGCCGCGAAGAAAGTCGTGGTTGTACCGGGCGCGACACCGCGCGATTTGGCTCAAGCCCTCGGGGTCGCGCAGCCGGACGTGCAGAAATCGCTGATGAAGCTCGGAGTGCTTGCATCGCTGGCAACGGCGTTGCAGCCCGAAGTCGCCGAGAAGGTAGCCGACACCTTCGGCTACAAAGTTCAGTTTGCCGAACCCGCCAAGCCGAAGCAAAAGGAAGAGGCTCCCAAGCGTCGGGTGTCATCGCTCGGTGAGCAGACGCGGCCGCCGGTCGTTACTATTCTCGGGCACGTAGACCACGGCAAAACGAGCCTGCTCGACTACATTCGTGAAACGAAAGTAACGGACAAGGAGTTTGGCGGAATTACACAGCACATCGGTGCGTACCAGGTCGTGGCAGGCGATCAGAAGATTACTTTCCTGGACACACCGGGCCACGAAGCGTTTACTGCGATGCGCGCCCGAGGCGCCCAAGTAACCGATATTGCGATTTTGGTCGTTGCCGCAGACGATGGCGTTATGCCGCAAACGATCGAAGCGCTGAACCACGCTCGGAATGCGGAAGTGCCCATTATCGTCGCCTTAAACAAAATCGATAAGGACGGCTCGAATCCCGCGCGCGTAAAACAGCAGCTTGTGCAACACGGGCTTATAGGACATGAATTCGGCGGCGATACAGAGATAGCCGAAGTCAGCGCCAAGACCGGCGCAGGAATCGACGACTTGCTTGAGTTGATCACCTTGCAGGCCGGAATTATGGACCTCAAAGCCGATCCTAGCGGCGATGTGGACGGCGTTGTCGTCGAAGCCAAGGTCGAGAAAGGCAAGGGTCCGGTGGCAACCGTGCTGATCAAGAACGGGACGTTGAAGCAAGGCGACGCGGTGCTTGTCGGGGGCAGCTATGGCAAGTTGAAGGCTATGTTCGACTTTGCAGGCAAGCCGATTAAAGATGCGGGGCCGTCGACTCCCACTGAAATTCTCGGCCTGGATCAAGTGCCCAATGCCGGAGACACGCTCCAAGTATTTTTGGATGAAAAGGAAGCGCGAAACGAAGCCGAGCGCATCCGCAGCGACACGCGCGACCGCGAATTGTTCGGAACTCCATCCGGCCAAGTCACCCTAGCCGACTTGCAGCGACGACTTGCGGAGGAGACCAACAAGGAACTTCGAATTATCATCAAGGGCGACGTTCAGGGTTCCGTCGAAGCGGTGAAGGGACTCCTCGAAAAAATCGACAACGAAGAAGTCGACGTCCGCGTTTTGCATTCCGGCGTCGGTACGATCGGTGAAAGCGACATCATGCTGGCCAAGGCAAGTGAGGCGATTGTCGTGGGATTCAACACGCGAGTCGAACCGAAAGCCCGAGACGAGGCGGTGCGGCAGCATGTCGAAGTCCGCCAATACAACATCATTTACGAGTTAATCGAAGACATCGAAAAAGCGGTGGTCGGCATGCTCGAGCCGAAATTCGAAGAGCAGTACATGGGCACTGTGGAGATTCGAGCTGTGTTTAAACTGACAAAGCAGGGCTACGTCGCGGGCTGTTATGTCACCGACGGCAAGGTTGTGCGAAACGCTCAATGCCGAGTTAAACGCGGCGAAGACATCGTGTACGAGGGCAAGATCGACTCGCTGAAGCACATCAAGGAAGATGTTCGCGAGATGGCGGCCGGGTTCGAATGCGGAATTCAATTTGTCGGATGGAACGACTTTAAGGAAGGCGACGTTATCGAAGCTTACGAGGTCGTTCGCGTAGGTTAGCAGTGGTTGAGAATCCCCTCGTCGGAGTTGTTTCGGGGATTGTCGTTTCACTTTTCGCCGTAATCGTCGGCACATCGATAGTTTCTCGGCGGATTGCGGATTTTCCAGCGTCAGCCCGATTTGGGATTGCCGGACTTTTAGGGTTTGGCGTCATCGGCATGCTCGTTTTCTTGCTCGGGCTGATTTCAACTCGATGGCTGCCCTTAGTCGGAGTTTCGGTCATTGTCGCGGGATGCGCTTTCGTTGGGCGTGCTCGCTTTTCATCGTTGAAGGGTTCTCTGCCGACGGGAATTGTCCCGCGAGTGATTCTCGGCGCATTAGCCTTGCTCTTGGCCCTCAGAATCCCGGCAGCATTGAGTCCCAGCCTCGGATGGGATTGGGATTCCATCAGCCATCAGCTGGCGATGGCAAAGATTTGGATCGAGCACGGCCGCGTGGACTTCATTCCGTTCATGCATCAATCGAATATCCCGGCGACCGCAAACATGTTGTACATGCTTGTGTTGCCATTTGGCGGGCAGTTCGGCGCGAAGGTCTTAGGGCTTAGCGTCGCCGTTTTTACGGCGTTGGCCATTGGGGGGCTCACCGAACATCGCTACGGTAAAAACTCGGGCTGGTGGGCTGCGCTCGCAATTCTTTGCGTTCCGGTGGTTCTATGGGAGGTCGGCACGGCTTATGTCGACGTCATTCACGGAGCTGCGTTTGCAGTTTCGGCGCTCTTTGCGGCCATGTGGCTCGAACATCGGCAGGAGAAGCGATTCCTTTTGTTCGCCGCCGCATTTATGGGAATGGCTTTGGCTACCAAGTATACGGCGCTCCAATCCGGCGCTGCTCTGGGTGTGGCATTGCTGGTCGTCGGCACCGGAATGCGCGTCGGCATGTCGGCGTTGCGGGGAGCGGCTGTTGTCGGAATAGTTGGCCTCGCATTGGCGTCGCCTTGGTACATACGAAATGTTGTGAACACGGGGAATCCGGTGTACCCATTCTTTTATTCGGTATTCGGAGGATCGAATTGGAGCGAGGCGAATGCCGCAGCTTACACCGCTGAGCAGCAAAGCTTCGGAATCGGCCAAACAGATTCCGGAAAAGAACTGACGGTCATGCCAGGGTCGGTCGTGGCTTTGGCTCTCCGGCCGGATTTACAAATCAACCTCGGAACGCCTTTCGGCGCCGTGGGACCGCTGCTGCTGATTGGGCTTTTGTGGTGGCCGTTCGCGGGACTTCGGGGAGGCCGTACCTTTGAGAAGGTATTGCTGATTACAGCGTTGGCTACCTTGGTCACGTGGTTTTTCCTGACGCAGCAATCACGATACATTATTAGCCTGGTGATGATGTGCGCGCCGGTGCTCGGGGGCGCGATCGTGCGATTGCCGTTGGGAGCGCTGCCCGCGACGGCGATCGCCTTACAAGCCGCGTATACGACGTTTTTATTTACAACGCTGCCCTTAGGGATTCCGAATAAGGAAGAGGCTTTGCGAGGCGGTTTCGAATTTTATCCCGAGACCGAACGTCTGAACGAGATAGGTAAGCAAGAGCGAGT
The DNA here is from genome assembly GCA_025922995.1 of Fimbriimonadales bacterium. Classification (GTDB taxonomy): domain Bacteria; phylum Armatimonadota; class Fimbriimonadia; order Fimbriimonadales; family ATM1; genus JACDEQ01. The sequence continues at coordinate 349 of JAICGT010000061.1, read as the reverse complement.
TTATGTCGCTCTTTACGACGAGGTACGCGGTTATTATTTGGACGTTCCTTACTTTTGGGCTAACCCCGGGCACCACACCATGTTGCCATACGACGACTACGAGTCCGCCGCCGATCTCGTGGCGGGCCTGAAGTCACTACGCGTCACGCATATTTCTTTAAGTTTGGGTTTCTTAGGTGTGCAAGGCGCAGAATTGGCAAATGCCTATTTCGATCCCGAGTTCACCGACTACAGAGTTTCAGAAAAGTTTCGCATTCTGCTGATCGAAGCACATCGCCAAGGACTCATCGAGACCGTCGAGATTTTTCGAAGGTCCGACGGCTCGGTGAGGACTTTCCTGTTTAGAATT
>JAICGT010000060.1 GCA_025922995.1 Fimbriimonadales bacterium | reverse complement strand
GGCCGGCTTGGTGACAAACAACATGTAGCAGCCGAGCGGGGTCTGCGTCACCGACGTCACGCCGAACACCATCTTGGTCGTGCCGGCCCCACTTACCTTGAGCGGGATGTAGCGCTGGTTGGTATCCCAGCTGTGAGTCACTGAACTGAGCGCGATCAGGGCGGCTCCGTTTACCGCAGGGTCGTCGACGGTGATCGCGAAAGCTCGGGCGTCGCCGACTCGGATCACGCTGGGCGCGGTTAGGATGTTCGGCCGCGTCCCGTTCGTGCAGTACTCAGGAGTGTAAATCTCCCCCGAGGGGTTGGAGTTTTGGTTAGAACCCGCGAGCGCGATCCTGCCGTCGGGAAGCAGCCACGCGGTGCTGTGGCTGCCGCGGAAGTTCGGGCTGTGGTCCGGGACGGTAGTCCAAGTGTCGTTGGCGTAGTCGTAGATTTCGGGAGTTCGGACTGCCGTGGTAGGTGCGCCGTGCTGCGTAGAGCCGCCCACTGCGAACGCGTTACCGTCGGCCATGATGACGAGGTTGAAGTCGAGCCGGGCGAAGTTCATGTCCGCTTTCTGCACCCAGCCTGGGTCCCTCACGCCCGCAAGATCGATCATTTCCGTGCGCTTTTCAGCGGGCGGGTCAGGCGTGCCACGGTCTGGCTCGTTGAAGCCGCCGCACTTCAGGATGACGCCGGGTCGGATCATCGCCGAAGTAGAGCGGAACCATATCTCACTACTGCCTCCAAATGGCGTCGTCATCTGCCCGGGGATTGAGAACCTAAACGTTTGATACGGAAACGGGGGAGGGTTCGGGGGGGCGACGTAGTTGGACAGTCCTGCTCCTGCGAAGAACACTTCGTTTGCCGAGATCGGATACAACTGGGGAAAGTTGATGAACCCGAAATCGTTCATTGTAGGGCTTATCCAGTTTCCGTTCGCGTTTGCGACATCCGGGTTGTACTCGTAGGGGTTGTTGCGATTCCAGATCGAACCCGTGTTAGGCGGCATGGCGTTGTGCCTCTGACCGCCCGCCACGAGAATTTCGCCGTAAGGCATGCTCGTCACGCAAGGGTAAAAGCGATTTGCCGTCAGCCAATGGCCGATCTGGCGGCTCCAAGTGTCGGTGTCGGGGTTGTAGACCGACACGCGGTTGTGGGATTGGCCGGTTATCGGGTCGAAATCGCCTCCCGTGACGATGACTTTCCCGTCTTTCATGAGCGTATGACCGACCGGCATCATGCTGTAGTCGAGTTCGCCGCCTGTCGCCGTGCGCGTGAACGTCCCGGCTCCGCCGTTCGCGTACGGGTCCCAAATCCATGGCTCGGTGATGGCGCCCTCCGTCAGGCCCCAAAACAGAAACCGCCCCGTGTTGCCCATCGCTGGATTGGTGGGCCGCAAGTGGTTTTGGTGAATAGCGTAGGCCTCGATGGTGCTCGTGGGCCAGTTCGGAACGTTCGCCCATGAACCCTGCGCGAGACAAGTGCCGGATGCGGCTGCACCGGCTAAAACGAAGATGAGTCTCATGCCATTACCTCCTCGGCAAGTATGTCGCTGGAATGCGATCCGGCATTCTCTATTGTACGCCGCTCGTTACGATCAATCCTGTGCCGCAGTCGGCTTTCGGAAGGACTTGCCGGGGTTTAGTCTGCGATTTGCCCTGAATCGGGCCATTAAATCCACAACGCCCGGGAGGCCGAAGGCCGCCCGGGCGCTATTGCGGTGAATCGCTTACAAGGCGATTCGGCTTGAACTACATAGATGTGTTCGTGCCTTCGCCTCCGCCTTCGGCCGGCGTCGTGGTCTCTGTACCGTTGTCTGTGTTTTCCTCGGCGGCACAGCCACCAAGAACCGCGCCGAACACGGCGATCACCATCATGATTCCAAGAAACTTCTTCATATTGTTCGTTACACCTCCATGCAGTTGAGCAAGCCCAACGTGATTCGTGAGCCCCGAAAGGCTCAAAGGACTATACCTTGCAACCTGCGGAAAAGATGCAAAGATCATTTGGGCAGAAGTACGTCTCGGGTGCATGGGCCCAGCCTTCGTGGCGGGTGCCGAATTCGAGGAGAAAGACGTTTTTACACTTCAATGGAGCAGATGGTGTAACGTGGCAAGCGGTTTTGAGGTACCTGTAGAGCAACAACCCATGGGAGCGCGAGAATGGTATTACGTAGGCAAATTCGGGCAGGTCGGCCCGTTGCCCGAAGATCACGCCATGGATCTTGCCGCGTGCGGGGTCATCAGCAGCGATACTTTCGTGTGGTGCCAGGGAATGCCCGACTGGAAAAGAGCGGGCGAGGTCGGCGAGTTTCGTCTTAAACTCCCTGCTGCCACCCCTCCGCCTTTCGCCCAGGCGCCTCCCGCTTATCCTCAGATGTACCCGCGGGACTTCGCCCACCTCATTCCGTCCAAGCCGAAGAGTCCTCACAGCCGCGTCGCGGGCGGAGTGCTCAATATTGTGCTGCCAGGCGTCGGCCGTATGTATTTGGGATTCACAGGCATTGGGGTCCTTCAACTGGTCGCGACGATCTGCTCAGGTGGCATCCTCTATTTTTGGCCGTTGATCGACGGCATCCTGATGCTCGCAGGCTCCCTACGCGAGGATGCCCTGGGAAGGCAACTGGAGTCGTGAGAGCAACGATTGCATTTGCTCGGCGTCTAATCAGTTGTAAATGACCACTCTCCTGGCAACACTCGCTATCGGAATTGCACCCGCAGATTTAGCTCGGCCACAGGTCGAAATGAACGTGGGGGGCCGTGGTCAAATGGTGATCGAGTTGTATCCGGATAAGGCGCCGAAAACGGTGGAGCATTTTCTCGCCCTCGTACGAAGCGGGTTCTACAACGGTATCAAGTTTCACCGAGTGGAGAGTAACCCGAGGCCGTTCATCGTTATGACTGGCGATCCGCTGACCAAAACGCTGCCGATCAACGACGCGCGAGTCGGCACCGGCGGCAGCGGAAACAAGGTGCCGTTCGAGAAGAACGACCTTGCGTTCGCCAACGGCACACTGGGCCTGAGCCGCGACAAAGCTGACCCAAATAGCGGTGACAGCCAATTCTTTATCACGCTCGGGGCACAGCCTTTCCTGGAGGGAACCTATGTGGCTTTCGGCCGAGTGATACGCGGGCTCGAGGTTCTAAGAACGATCAGCGTGGGCGACCGTATCGACTCGATGCGCGTACTTCCGTAACGGCTATTGTATAAAAAGGGCGTCCTGCCTCATTCGGGACAGGACGCCTCTCTTTACCGACGATGCACAGCTAGAACCTAGCGGTTGTAGACATGCTTATGGCGACCGGCAGTGTCGGCGTTTGCGAACCGCCTCCGCCGCCTTCGTTAGAACCCTTTCGCACTTCGTAGAAGGTCGCCCACGCAAAGTCGTTTATCGGGACGCGGTTGTTTCGCATGTTCTTCAAGACCTGTGCCATGGCATAGGCGTAAACGCCGTACGGTTTGCCGTCCGAGATCGTCGCATAAGCGCGCTCACCCGGCGAGTTGGATTGCATTTGCGCAATCCTGCCGACTTGCGGAATCTCCATGCCGAAATATCGCTCTTGGGGACTGATGGGGCGGTCCACTTCGAAGAACGCGAAGATCGATGACCCCTTCGCAATGAACGGGGCGTAAAGGTCCGATTTCGCGAGCATGGTGTCGGTCGCGTTTTCCCGTGAATCGGCGCCGGTCACAAAGTCCTTGCCGGTTTGCGGGTCGTTCATGCCGTCTCCCGCATAGAAGATGGTGATGGTTCCTGAGTCCGGCATGCGCTCGGAGATCGCCGTTGCGGCGGCGCGGATCTCGGCAACGGTCGGGTCTTTTAGGGAAACGATGTTGTCCACGCTGTAACCCGCGTGCTTGCTCAGCGCCTCTGCGATGAGGTCGACGTCGTTGACGGCGTAATCCGGCCCACTCGCCTTGCTATTGCCAATGAGGAGCGCAAATTTGAATTCGAGCGGTGGCACGACGCCGGTTGGAGAGCCGACGCCGATGCGCGGCAGCTCGTTGGGCTGGATAGCCCCGGCTCGTGGATCGCCTACCGAGCCGGCAGGCATCGTGGTGCCTCGCAATGCTGCGAGGTCGGTTTGATCGAGGATCTCCTGGTCGACCTTGAAGCCTTTGCCGCTCTCAATCTCGTTCAATTGATCTTGAATCGCTTGAGCTTCTCGATTTTGGTCGTTCGCGGCATAGGCCGCAGCCAAGAACAGCAGTGCTTCCTCGCTCTTTTGTCCTTTGTTGACGAGCGTTTGAAGCCTGTTGATAACGTCGGTTAGTCGCTCCTTACGCACACCCATGTCCGGAGCGTCCGCTGCCATTTTGAAGGTCGCATATGCAGCGCCGAAGTTGGGCGAGTAGGGCGCACCTTCGCGCCAGGGCCGTCGGTCGGCGACCGACCCGCCGACTTGGCTGGCCTTGTCCGAATCTTCCGGACGGGCCGCGATTGCTTCGACAAATTTTGCCTTTGCTTCGGGCCACGCACCCGTCTTGGCGAGGCGAAGAGCCTCTTCGTAGGGCTTGACCCAGGCTTGCGCACTAGCGGAAATGGCGACTGCCATAAGTGTAAGGGCGAGGGTGAATTTGATGATTCTCATAATTGCTTTCTCTATTTTCCGAAGTTCGATCCGATTGAAATGGCAAGGTCCGGCCTGCTTTGACCGCTGCCTGTGGCAACAGCCAAATCTACCCACATGTTCCCGGAATGCGGGCGATAACCGAGGCCGAAGGTCACTAACGTCCGCTGCTTAAAGCCCGGCCCGCCCTTCGACGTTGCACGGAAGCCCAGCCGAACAGGAACCCAACCGAAGCGCTGGGACAGGTTGTATTCGATTCCGATACCGCCGGAAAGGTGGCCGTCTCGCTGGAGGGCTTTGCCCTCGTTTGTTTTCAAGAAGTAAGCGGCGTCGACGCCACCGATCAGGTAGTCCCTTCCGCCTCGAAGCCCGTCTCTTCGAAACAACATGCCCGCTTGAAGCCGCCCTGGAATCGTGTCGGAGTAGCTCGACAACTCATCGAAGCCGCTTAAGCTTATGGGCGTTCGGAAGCTGATTCCGAAAGAGGTGTTCGGGCCGCTGGCGAACTGCGCCCCAATGATTCCCCCGATTCCCTGGGCGTCCTCTTTTAGGTCTGTCGGATCGGGGCTGGGGATTGGGTTGCCGCCTTGGAACAACTGTATGCGCGAGGCGTTCATGATCGTTTCGCGCGCGATAACAAGCCCGACGCCAAGCGCAACGGCGTCTCCACGCTTGAAACCATATGCGAGTGTCAGGAACTCGTCGATCACGGCATCTCGGCTATCCAACGTCGCCGTTATGTTCTCGGTGGGGTCAACCACGAGGTTTTCTCCGTGCCTCAACTCGCGGGCGTAACCGCCGACAGCATAGCTGAGGCCGATGGTGCCGTGGCCGATGGGGGCGGCTACGCCTACGTAGCTGAGCTGATTGCGGCCGTACTGCCCATCGGTACTCTCGTTGGGGTTAGAAAACGGCCCTGTCAGCGTGGTGTTGTTGCTGGGTCGGTTTCTATAGTTGATCTCGACAGCGCCCTTGCTGATATGTGCCAATCCGGCCGGATTCCAATAGCTCGCGCTGGGATCGGTGATGTTCGAGTAAATCGAACCACCCATGCCCATCGGCCTGCCACCCATCTCGAATGAGTTGAGAACATCCGGAATCTGGGCACCGGCTACCGCCGCCGCCAGTATCATCGTCGAACCGGCGATCCACCGCGTCCTTGCGTTCATTTGACTATGCATCCTCCAATAGAATTGCCCTTAGCGACCGAAGTGCAAGGGTATGGTTTGAGTCGTCGCGACGTTCCCTGCGCGATCAACAACTCTTACGACCAGTTGAAACTCATTGATTCCGCCCTTGATGACGGCTCGCCAGCGGCCTACCCAGCGGGCAGTCGTCGCATTGACTTCGTCGTAGCTCAAGCGAGACACCCGTCGTATAACCTGGCCCGACAGGGTCTGGATTTCGGCGACCACCGATACAGGGTCGACCGAAGTCGATGAAATGTCCTGTATAAGAATCAGGACCGTTACGATCGACCCCGGAATGATTGCCTGGTTCACCTGTGGGTAGGCGATCGTGACAACCGGGGCGGCTCGATCAAGGGTAACGGTTATGCTTTGTGTCGATTCGTTGCGAGCGAGATCTTTAACGTTTATCTTCACGGTCTGCTCCCCGTCGAGTTCGATGTTCGAAGGATCCCACAGAACATTTACACTCGGCTTGGAGCCGGTGTTATTGGGAAGGTCGGCGTCATTGACGGTTACCCTCCACTCGTCTATGTTGGGTTCGTCGATCTCGGCGGTAACTGTGATGGGACCGTTTATGAAGCTGTTGTTCACCGGACTATATTCGAACAGGCGGGGCTCAAGCCGATCCAGAGTCACGCCGATCGTCGTCGGTGCGTAAGTATTTCCTGGCTCAGTTGCCGTTACGACGATCGTATAATCGCCTTCGGGGAAGGATGCACTGGGGGACCAGTTCATGGAGCCATTTGCATCGCCGTTCTCATCGGGTGTCACCTGCGTCGTAAGGGTCGTTGTAGCGCCGGACTTCTTGGAAGTAATACGCGCCCTGACCGTGACCTCGACGACTCCGCCTGCAATTCTAAATGTAATGCTCGTCGAGCTTCCGACGAAAGCCCCATCGAGGGGGGCGGTAACCGTAAGTGTCCCAGCTAGGGCGGCGGTTGCTAATACAACCAGACCGACGGCAAGCGCCAGTGTCTTGCCGGAAAATCTCAGTAGTGATTTCATAAGTGTTCTCCAGATTATATCGTGCCTGTTCGGCTTAGCCTCTATTGTAGACGATTGAGCCTGCGTTCCATTGTCCCAAATCTCGAATCAAAAGGTCAATGTACTCGGCAACGCCATTCTCATCGTGAGCCGAAACGACGACCTCGGCTGCTCGCTTTACCTCGGGGCGGGCGTTCTCGACCGCCGCGGAGTGCCCAGCCCATTCAATCATTGATAAGTCATTGTAGTAGTCGCCGATAGCCGCGGTGTTCTCTCGCGGGATTCCCAAAGAGTTTGCGACGGCCGCCAGCCCGGTGGCCTTGGACGCCCACGGACACACGAACTCGAGGTATTCAGGTTCCGAAAGCAGCACAGCGCCTTCCTCT